>DATNLY010000018.1:0-7219 GCA_035602635.1 Opitutaceae bacterium
CTTCAGCCCCTCGAACTTCGTCCCGAAGGACGTGCCCCCGAGGTGGGTCGTGTAACGCTCGATCGTCCTCGGGGTCGCGGCCTCCTTCCAGTCGATCTGCCCCCGCACCCCCGGGATGAACTTCTCGAGCGCCGCTATCGCCTCCTCGATCAGGCGCGCCTTCTCGAGCTCATAGTCCCCCTGGGAAAGCGCGCTCCAGTCGGAATAGAGCCCGTTGATGGACGCCACGACCGTGTACCGGCCGGAGCCGGGGCGCGTGTCGGGATAGTAGACGGAGAAGGTGCGGCTGGTCGTGTGCAGGTCCGTCAGCTCCCCTGTGCTGAAGGTGGGGCTCGCCGAGGTGAAGACCAGGTCTCCGATGTGCGGGATCGACTCGCCCTTGCGGATCCCGAGGTAGACCTGGCACGAGCTCGAGTTGATCCGGACGGCCTGCGCCTCCGCGGCGTAGTCCGCGGGGAGGTTCTCGGCGCCGGCGAGGCGGAAGACCGTGTTCTTGATGCTGGCGTTGGAGAGGACCGCCTTTGCCCGGACCACGCGGCCCCCGTTCGCCACTATGCCGCACGCGAATTTCACGCCTCCCCTCTCCTCAACGAGGACCCGCTCGACAAGGACCTTCTTCCTGAGCTCCACGCCGTTGCGCCGGAGCTCGTCGGTCATCTTGCCGACCAGGACGTCGGAGCCGCCGCGGAAGGTGTAGACCCCCGAGCCCATGAAGTTGGAGAAGACGATCCCGTAGGTGATCGCGGGGTCCTCCAGCGTCGAGCCGTTAGCGTAGGCGATCGGCTCCATGAGGAGCCGCTTCACGTCGTTCCTGCCCGGGAAGAACCGCTCGAGCATCTCGCCGGTCGTCTCGGCGCTGTTGTCGTAGAAATTCATGCCCCTCAGGTGCTCGTAGAACGCCTCCACCCGGGCGCGCTCCAGGCCGAACTGCTCCACGAGGACCCGGGTGTAGTCCTCGCGCGTGAAGGTCGTGCGCACGTCCATCTGCGGGTTCACGAAGCGGATGTCCTTCAGCTGCACGATCGAGTCGGCGATCTCGCGCGTCCAGTACTTGCGGCAGGACTTGATCATCCCGACCGGAAAACCGTGGAGCGAGATGTCGAAGATGTGGCCGCCCTTGCGCGTGAACCAGGTCGCAAGCCCGCCGTACTGGTAGTGGTGCTCGACAAGGAGGACGCGGTGGCCCGCCTTCGCGAGCACGTTGGCGCCCGTCAGGCCTCCCAGGCCGCTTCCAATGACGATCACGTCATATTCGTCGGCGACTCCTTTGAGCCAGTCATAAGCCATGGAGGGGTGATTCTGGGGCGGCGCCGGGCTGGTCGGCAACTGGTTTCGGGGGAGGCCGCGGCTTCCCTAGGCCCTGAGGATGTGCTGGTTGGCCATCGAGATGCCGCTCAGCATGGAGCCCACGATCCCGAGCATCCCCTGGTCGGTGCCGCACAGGAAGAGGTTTGAGAGCGCCGTGCGGCCGCCCGGGTTCTTGACCGGCGACCCGTAGATCGCCCCCCGCAGGTGCCCCGTGTACCTCACCACCGTGGTGGGCGTGAACATGTCCGTGGCGACGGTCGCCCTCGCCAGTGCGTCGGGGGGATCGAGCGGGGGCAGGAAGCGCATGGCGGACTCCTGGATCGCGCCGAACCAGCGCAGCTTTTCGGCGCGGTAGGTGTCCTCCCCCAGGCCGATCCACGCGTCATAGCTCGCGAGGCACGTCACGCGGAAGAGGCCCTCGGGAAGCTCCCTGCCCTCCCCGTACTGGAAGTTGTTCGGGAAGCAGATGATCCCGCTGCGGGTGTCGACCTGGCCCTCGGGGTCGCGGTAGGAGAACCGCTCCGAGTCGTTGAAGAAGACGATCGTGTCGTCCCCCCATCCCAGCGCCGAGGGCTGGCGGTCGAGGACCGAGATGGTCTCCACGTAGCCGAGGGTCCGGAACGCGGGCGGCTTTTCTCCCAGGAGGGCGCCGGTCTCGGCGCTCCCGATCGAGGAGAGCACCTGTTTGGCGGAAATCTCCTCGCCCGAGTCGAGGATGAGCGCCGCCGCCCTCCCTTCCTTGGCGACGATGCGTGCGACCCCGCACTTCATCCTTCGCTCGCCGCCCGCCTGGCGATATTTCTCAAGGAGGACCCGCATCATGACCCGGACCCCCTCGAACGGGCGGGCAAAGCCCTCGAGGAAGAGCGCCCGGAACATGATCGCGAACTGCCCCAGGTCCATGTCGTCCTCCCGGGCGCTCCCATAGAACATGAGGGGGCACAGGAGCATGTCCTCAAGCAGGGGGTCGCTCACCGAGCCCCGGATGAACTCCCGGGCGGACGCGCCGCTTCCGTCGCCCGTGAGGGGCGCCTCTCGCACGAACCGCGCGATTTTCCGGAACCCGTCCGCCTGGGCCGGGAACTTGGAGGCGACCTCCGACTCAAGGACCGAGAAATCGTTGGTGAACCTGAGCTCGCTCCCTCCCCTAGGGCCGAACGCGACCCGCGAGCCCCTCTGCGGGCAGAGCTCGAACTCCTCCCGCTCGATCCTGAGCTGGCGGAGTATCTTGCCGAGGGGGGTCCCCTTGACGCCGGCCGTTACAAAGTTGGTGACGGCGTGCAGGCCGACGTCGTACTTGCGTCCGCCCAGGCTGTAGAAGCTGTTCAGGCCCCCGGCCGCGTTGTGGCGCTCGAAGATGCAGACCCGCTTCCCGAAATGCGCCAGTCTTATCCCCGCCGCCAGGCCGGAGAGACCGGCTCCGATGATGGCTACGTCGTACTGCGACCCCGAATTCAACTCTTCGCCGCGAGCGCGTTGAACTTGGGCGTCAGGTACTCGGCGCAGCTGTCAAGGGATGCCAGGCGGACGTAGTCGGCCTCGGGGACCTCTATCCCGTGGCGCTTGCGCAGCTCCATGACAATGTCGAGGAAGTCCATGCTATCGAGCTGGAGCTGGTCGCGAAGGCGAACGTCAGGCTTCACGTTGGAGAGGTCCTCGTCGGGCGCGATGTCGGCGATGATGTCGAGCACGGCCTTTTTGCATTCGTCGTTGGTCATTTGGTGGGTCTGCAAGGCAGTTATGCCACGAATCGCCTCACAATCAACGTGGAATTTATCCCCAGCATCCCGAACGAGTTGTTGAGGATCGTGTCGACCCGGGCGGCCTTGACCGGGGTGTTGAGGACGAGCCCCGGGAGCGCGCAGGCCGGGTCGAGGTCGTCCACGTTTATGGTCGGGTGGACGACCAGGTCGTCGAACGACGGCAGGTTGCCCGCGAGCTCGAGCGCGCCCGCGGCCCCCATGCAGTGACCTATGAAGCTCTTCGTGTTGTTGATATGGGTGTCGGGGCAGCCGTCCCCGAACACGGCCCGGATCGCCTCGCACTCCTGGACGTCCCCGAGAGGCGTGGCGGTCGCGTGGGTGTTGACGATGTGGATCCCCTGCGGGGTCAGCCCGGCGTGGGCGATCGACTTCCTGATGCATTCGGCCTGGCGGACGGGGTTGGGAAGGACGTAGTCGCTCGCGTCGCTCAGGACCCCGTAGCCGGCTATCTCGCCGTAGATGCGCGCCCCGCGGGCGAGCGCGTCGTACAGGCGCTCGAGCGTGTAGAGGCACCCGCCCTCGGAGACCACGATTCCGTTCCTGGCCCGGTCGAACGGGCGCGATGCCTTGGCGGGGATCTCGTGCGTGGCCAGCGCCCCCTGCGACTTGAAGCCGGCGAAGATCCCGAACGTGTGGATGCTCTCGCTCACGCCCCCGCAGATCGCGAGGTCGACCTCCCCAAGGCGGAGCATCTGCGCCGCGTGGATGAGCCCCAGGTTGCCGGCCGCGCAAGCGGCCCCGATCGTGTAGGCCGGACCGGTGATCCCCAGGTTGAGCGACGCCTCGCCCGCCGGGTTGTTCGCAACCGTGCGCGGGTTGTGGTAGTGGGACCAGTACTTCGTGTCGTAGTTGAACTTCGAGATGGCGAAGATCTCGTTCTCCGTCTCGACGTTGCCGTGCTCGGTGCAGCCTATGTAGATCCCGACGCGGTCCTTTGGAAACGCGCCGAAGGCCACACCGCTGTCCCCGATGGCCTCGTTCGCGCACCATATGCTGATGCTGCCGGCCCGGGTGCCCACCCTCACCTCCTTCTTCTTCTGGTACCGGAGGGGGTCGTAGTGGCACACGCCGGCCAGGAGCCTTCCCATGTAGCGCACGTCCAGCCACTCGATCCCGGCCACTCCCGCGAGCAGGTTGCGCCTAAATTCGTGAAGGCTGTTGCCGTTCGGTGCCGTGAGGCCGACGCCGGTGATGACGATCCGCGGGAGGTTCGATTGGGCGCGCAAGGAGGAAATCGCTAGCCAACAACGCGGGGAATGCAATAAAAGGTTCCCACGCATGAACGTTCTCGTTGTCGGAGGCGCGGGCTACATCGGAAGTCACTGCGTCCGGCAGCTTTCCGCCGCGGGCCACAGGCCCGTCGTCCTCGACAACCTGGTCTACGGCCACCGGGCCGCCGTGGCCCCCGGCGTGCCGCTCCACGTGGCCGACCTCGGCGACGAGGCCTCGGTCGCCGGCGTGCTCCAGGGCGAGAGGATAGATGTCGTCATGCACTTCGCGGCGTACTGCTACGTGGGAGAGTCGGTCACGGACCCCATGAAGTACTACCTGAACAACTCGGCCGCGACGCTCCACTTGCTGAACGCCATGCTGGTCGCGGGAGTGCGCAAGTTCGTCTTCTCCTCGACCTGCGCGACCTTCGGCGTGCCGTCCAAGCTCCCCATGGGCGAGGACCTCCCGCAGGCCCCGATCAACCCCTACGGGCAGACCAAGCTCGACATAGAGAACGCGCTCCGCGCCCTCGCCCGCGCGGGAAAGATCTCGTTCGCGTCCCTGCGCTACTTCAACGCCGCGGGCGCGGCCGAGGACGGCTCGATCGGCGAGGATCACAAGCCGGAGACGCACCTGATACCGCTCGCGATAGACGCCGCGGTCGGCAGGCTCCCGACGCTCCAGCTCTTCGGCACGGACTACCCCACGCCAGACGGCACCTGCCTCAGGGACTATGTCCACGTTGACGACCTGAGCCGGGCCCACATCGCCGTCTTTGGGAGGATCGCCGAGCCGGGCGCGGCCTGCTTCTACAACCTGGGGACGGGGACCCCCTCCTCCAACCGCGAGGTGATCCGGGCCGTCGAGAAGGCCACCGGCAGGAGGATCAACGTGGTCGAAAGCCCGCGCCGCCCCGGAGACCCCCCGGCGCTCTACGCGGACTCCGGCAAGGCGAAGCGCGAGCTCGGCTGGAAGGTCAAGTTTCCCAACATCGACTCGATTGTCGCCACGGCCTGGAAATGGCACAAGGCGCACCCCGGCGGTTTCGCGGGAGTCTAGGCGGATCCGGGCGCGCCGGCGTTAAGCCGCTTGCGCAGGCCGGCCTTCGTGAGGCCCAGGCGCTTCGCCGCCGCGGCCTCGTCCCCGGCGCAGGTGGAGAGGATTCGCTGGACGATCTCGCGCTCGATCTGCGCGAGGAGCGGCTGGTCCGGGGACCACTGCTGCTCGATAACGAAGTCGAGAGCCAGGTCCAGGTTCAGTGCGAATGGATGCACCGTGTCTCCCGTGGACCCGCCCCGGATTTCCACCGGCAGGTCCTTGACCAGGATGGCGTCCCCCTGCGCGATGACCGCGCTCCTGTAGACCACGTTCTCGAGCTCGCGGACGTTCCCGGGCCAGTTGTGGCGCATCAGGACGGCCATCGCCTCCGGGGAGACCCGGGAGGTGCGCGCCTTCCTCTGCTTCACCAGGTTCTGCACGCAGAAGTCGACGATCTGGGGGACGTCACCGATGCGCTCACGCAGGGGGGGCATCTTGATCCGCACGACGTTCAGGCGGTAGTACAGGTCCTCGCGGAAGGCCTTCGCCTTGACGATCGCCTCGAGGTCCTTGTTGGTCGCCGCGAGGATGCGCACGTCGACCCGGATCGTCTCCGTGCCCCCGACCCTCTGGATCTCGCCCTGCTGGAGGACGCGCAGGATCTTCGTCTGCGTGGCGAGGGCCATGTCCCCGATCTCGTCGAGAAAGATGGTGCCGCCGTCGCACTGCTCGAATTTCCCGATGCGCTGCCCGGTGGCTCCGGTGAAGGAGCCCTTCTCGTGCCCGAAGAGCTCGCTCTCGATCAGGTTGTCCGGGATGGCCGCGCAGTTAACGGCGATGAAGGGCTTCCCGGCGCGGTGGCTGTGCTTCCAGATCGAGCGGGCGACCAGCTCCTTTCCCGTTCCACTCTCGCCCGTGATCATGACCGTCACGTCGCTGGCTGTCACCTGGCCGACGATCTTGAACACCTCCTGCATCACCGCGGACGAGCCGACGATCCCCTCCTTGTAGTCCTCCGTGTTGATGGTCGGCTTGTAATCCCCGACCGCGCGCAGGTCGGCGTGGGTCTTCAGGGCGTTCTCGGCGAGAGCCAGGACCCTCTGGGGGTCGAAGGGCTTCATGATGTAGTCGAGCGCCCCGAATTTCATGGCCTCGATGGCCGTCTGCGCAGTGCCGAACGCCGTCATGAGGATAACGAGCTGCTTCGGGTTCACCGAGCGGATGTGCTGGAGGGCCTCCAACCCGCTCATGCCGGTCATCCGGATGTCGAGGTAGATGAGGTCCGGCGGCGGGCCCTTCTTGACCGCCGCGACCCCCTGCTCGCCGCTCGGGGCCTCGGACACCACGTAGCCCCTGGACGAGAGCACCCGGGCGAGCGAGTAGCGGATCTCCGCGTCGTCGTCTATGACGAGGATTGTGGGTGCTTTGGTGGCGGGTTCCAAGGTTCGGCTGGCGCTTTGGCCGGGCCGGGGTTCATTAAAGGGCATGTTCAGCCGGTCAATCAACTTGTTCCGCATCCGGGGCATCCAGATCTCGCTCCATTCCCTCTTCTTCCTGCTGCTCGCCTACGTGTGCTACGGCGGCTGGCAAGACGGCGGGATGCAGGGGCTCTGGTGGAGCGCCGCGACGCTTCTGGCATTCTTCACATGCATCGTGCTCCACGAGCTCGGGCACTCATTCGTCGCGATCATGTTCGGCGTGAAGGTCCGCCGCATTCTCCTGACGCCGATCGGGGGGATGGCACAGTTCGATTCCATCCCGCGAAAGCCCTCCCAGGAACTGCTGATCACGATCGCGGGGCCTGCGGTCAACTTCGTGATCGCCGGGATCCTGTGGTTCGCGGTCGATTTCCCCGACGACTGGAACAACAGCCTTGCCATGGGCTCGATTGCGGACCT
>DATNLY010000022.1:0-2583 GCA_035602635.1 Opitutaceae bacterium
GCGACGCCCTGGCCGAACCGGCCGCGGACAAGTCCCATCAGGTCCGCCTCCCGCCCCCGGCGGCCCGCGACGACCGGCAGGCCGCACGGCTTGTCGACCGCGAGGAGGAATTCGTCCTCGAACAGGATGTCTGGAAAGGTCATCGGATGGGCCGCGGGGGCGGGGGCCCGAGCACGCCGGCAGTCGAATCGCTTCCGCGGGCCAACGCCAGCGTTTCAGGCGCAATTTCTTCGCGCGGCGGCGGCAGGCCCCTTTCCGCCCCGTCCTTTCGCGGGCGCGTCCGGCGGAAGGTCAAAACCCGGTAAGCTTGGGGCTTGCAGCCTGATTTCGCTTGCGGCAGTCGACTCCCGGCGGCTCCTGTGCTCTCATCGGAGCGCCCGAATGGCTGTCGTCCCAAGAAGTCTCATCACGCTAGGCACGAGCTTTCTCTCCGCCCGCGCAGCCAGACGGCTGAGGCGCACGGAAAGGGCCGACGGCGTCCAGCGCAAGACGCTCGCGAAGCTGACGTCGAGGCTGGCCCTCGGCTCCGTGTGGAGCAGCGCGGGCGTCGAGGCCGGGATGCCCTACGAGGGGTTCCGCGAGAAGGTCCCGCTCCAGACCTACGAGGACCTTTCGCCCTGCATCGAGCGGATGAAGCGGGGCGAGGGGGGCGTGCTTTGCCAGGGCCAGTGCCAGCTCTACGCGGTATCCTCGGGCACCGCCGCCGGGCGCACGAAGTACATTCCCGTGACCGAGGCGATGCTCGGCCACTTCAGGAGGGCGGGGCTCGACTCGATCATGTGGTACAGCGCGCGGGTGGGCAGCACGCGGGTGTTCCGGGGGCGCCACCTCTTTCTCGGAGGCTCGACCGCGCTCACCCCCATCCCGGATTCTGGCCCCTTTGACGCCTACGCCGGCGACCTGAGCGGCATCGCCGCCCTCAACATGCCCCGCTGGATCGAGGAGTATTTCTTCGAGCCCGGTGCGGAGGTCGCGCAGATCGCCGACTGGCCGTCAAAGATCGCGGCAATCGTGGAGCGCACGTCCGGCGCCGACATCTCGCTTGTCGCCGGGATGCCCAGCTGGATCCTCATCCTGGCCGAGGCCGTGCGCGAAAACGCCGGGATCGGGTCGCGGCCCCTCCGGGACATCTGGCCCAGCCTGGAGTGCTTCGTCCACGGCGGGGTGCCCATCGGCCCGTTCCACGACGAGCTCAGGTCGGTCCTTGGCCCGACCGTCAATTTCCACGAGGTCTACGCCGCGTCGGAGGGGTTCATCGCGGCCCAGGACGGGGACTCTGCGGAGGGCCTCCGGCTGATGGCGGACGCGGGGATCTTCTTCGAGTTCCTCCCTATGTCGGCCTATGACGAGTCGAGGCTTTCGACCCTTGGATCAAAGACCGTCCCGATCTGGGGCGTGCGCGCCGGCGTCGACTACGCCCTTGTGCTCTCGACCCCGGCCGGGCTGGCGCGGTACGTCATCGGCGACGTCGTCCGGTTCACCTCAACCGAGCCCGCCCGGATCGTTTACGTCGGCCGCACGACCCTCCGGCTGAGCTCCTTCGGGGAGCACGTGACCGAGCGGGACCTCACGGAGGCCCTCCTCGCCGTGTGCCGGCGCAACGCCTGGACCATCGTGAACTTCCACGTCGCCCCCCTCTTCGCGAAGTCGACCACGGGCCGCAACAGCGGGCGCCACGAATGGTGGGTCGAGCTCAAGCCGGGCACCGCGCTGACGCCGACGGGGCCCATCATGGCGGTCGAGCTCGACACGGAGCTCAAGCAGCTGAACAGCGGCTACGAGGCCAAGCGCAACGGGGGAAGCCTTGAGGCGCCCTTCGTGAGGCTCGTGATGCCGGGCGTCTTCGAGCAGTGGATGAACCACCACGGCAAATGGGGCGGCCAGAACAAGATGCCGCGCTGCAGGAGCGACCGGCTGATCGCCGACGAGCTCGGGGGCGCCCTTCAGTTTGCAAAAGACTGACCGATGGCACGGGCGATGCTGTTAGCGGAGTCAACCTGCTCAACGCAGGGTTTTGGGTAGCGTGATACCGGCGATAGCCGGTCCGACTAATAGCGGGGCTGGCGTTAAGGGGTTATCGCCAGCCCCGCGCCGTCTCCGGATGGCGCGGGCCGGCTACGGCGCCCCCGGCTTCAGCACCGCCAGCACCCGTTTCTCAAAGTCGGCGGCGGGCACCATCCCGACCTTTCGGTCCCGGATCCGCCCGTCGCGGTCGATGATGAAGGTGGTCGGAATCGAGCTCACGTCGCCGTAGGCGCTCGCGATGTCGGAATCACCGGCCAGGACGACCGTGTAGTTGATGCCGTGGGCCTTCATGAACCTCTTGACGATCTCGGCCCCATCCTGGTCGACCGAGACGCCGACGACGGCGAGCCCGTCGGACGCGTACTTCCGCTGGAGCTCGATGTAGCCGGGAATCTCGGCCCTGCACGGGACGCACCACGTGGCCCAGAAGTCGAGGACCACAACCCTGCCCTTGAACTGGTCGGACGAAACGGTCGCGCCCTCGGGGTCCTTCAAGGACCAGCTCGGGGCGGCGGCCGGCGGCGCGGGCTCGGCGCGGAGGGGCCCGGTCGGGGCGGG
>DATNLY010000043.1:0-4764 GCA_035602635.1 Opitutaceae bacterium
TCTTTCCCCAGTGCGCGGGAATATCGCTGAACAGGGTCCTGGACAATGCGCGTGCGCTGAAGCGAGTCCCCTCGATGCTTGACCAATGGAGCGGGGAGCTGCGTTCAGCCGAGACGGCGGCGTACCTGCCGCGGATCAATGCGGCGGTGGGATCGGGCTCCGTGGACCTTGTGAGCTTTGACCAGGGACTGGTGCTCATGAATGAGCTCAATTACGCGCCGAGGCCCGTCTTCCAGAGCTACTCGGCCTACACACCCATGCTCTCGGCCCTCAACGCCGAATTCTACCGGTCGCCCTCGGCGCCGAAGTTTGTGATGTGGCATCAGGAGTCGATCGACGCGCGATTTCCAACGACGGAGGACGCCCAGCTGCTGCTGGAGCTTCCCCGGGGCTACGTGACGGAGCTCGAGGAGGGGGGATACCTGCTCCTGCGGCGCGTCCGCGAGATCCCGGATCATCCGCCGAGGCGCCAGCTCCTGTCCGAGCGCCAGGCCGGGCTGGGAGACCTGGTCGCCGTGCCGCCCCCCGGACGCGGTCCGATCTGGCTGCAGGTCATCATGAGGCCGAGCGCCCTGGGTTCGCTTCGCGCGGCCCTCTACAAGCCGGCGCAGATGAGGATCCGGGCGGTCGACTCAGGGGGGAACCATACCGAGTGGCGCATGCTCCCCGACGTGGCCGGCGACGGCTTCCTCCTGAGCCCCCTGTTAGCGACCACCTCCGACTTCGAGCGGTTCCTGCGCGACGGGGGCGGGGTGGCTGTCGCCACGGTGCAGTTCGTCGCCCCGGGAGGGCAGGAGAAATTTTGGGACAGGCGGATCACCGTCCGCTTCTGGTCGCTTCCCGACCTGGAGGGGGAGCGGCAGGCCGCTGCAAGGGCCGGGGCGGAACCCGGGAGCTGATTGAGGGCGGGCGGTTCCCCGACCGGTCTCGGGACGGTTCAAGAATGGGAATCCGCGTCAGGCCTTCTGAAACTCCGCTGCAATCTCCGCAATCCGCTCTTCGGAAAGCTTCGCGGCCGCGGCAAATTCAGGCCAGCGCTCCAACGCCCTTCGGACGTCGGCAATGGCGCCCTTTGCATCGGGGACCACGAAGCGATCGGCCACCGCGAGCAGGTCGTCCCGCCCAATTCCATCGAATTTTCCGTTGACCCCCATCAAGTGGGCCGCGGTCCACTCGCCCCTGGGATTGTGGGCGTGGGTCACGTCGAAGGCGGGAGCGAGTTCCCATGCGCCGCCTTTGCGCAGGATAAACCCAAAGTTCTTCGTATGGTCGTCACAGTTCCGGGCGAGGACGTTGAAGACCATGCGCCGATACGCCTGGTCAACCGCGTCTGATGGCAGCCGCAGCTGCTGGATCGCGAGGAAAAGCTGCTCATAGCCGTGGGTCGCGCGCTGCCGATAATCCAGATGGCTCAGCGCGCAGAGGGACTGGAGATGGTGCTTCTGATTTCCGTCGCGATCAAAGCGCCGTGTCATGAAATGTGCCCGATCGTTCTCCTCGAGAAGGCGGCACGGGCTCATCTTGATGCCGGCGGCTGCTGCCATGAGATGGTAGGCGTATTCGATCCTCCCGTAGCCTCCGCCTAGTCCCAGCTCGAGGTCCTTCCCGACGCCGTCGAATTTGAGCAGCCAGTGCTCAAATCCCGGCGCGATGTCAAACTGGCCGCTGCGGATCTCATGGGTCGTCGGGCTCCAGGCGATCACGGCCTTGGCCCGGGCGCCGCCGGCAGAGGTGCCGACCCGGATCAGATTGGTAAGGGCCGCGAGAGTGTGGACGTCACCGTCGAAATCCCCCTTGACGAGGCGCCGGGCGGCCTCGACCAGGCCCTGCATCGCGATCGGCTTTGCGCTCTCCCTTTGGGAACCCCTGGCCGGGTGAAATTCCAGGGCTCCTACCGCCCGCTTTCCGGTGTAGGCGAGCCGGTCGAGGGTGGTGACCTCGCTTTTCGCGATGCCGCGCTGCGCCATCCACGCATCGATCAGCCTGTTGCCGAAGTCATCCGGCAGCGCATCTGAAATAAGCCCTGGAAGGCGCCGGAATGATTCGCCAAGGCCTGGGAACGTGAAGACATCCTGGCGGGCTATGGTGGGCATCGTGAGCGGAGCCAGCTCGACGCCGGACCGCCGCCAGGCCTGAGTATATTCGAACGCATACGCGCTGGTTTGCGGGTCGGCGGCTATAGCCCCTACCTCCTGGCCCCAAACCCGAACCTCGATTGCGGTCGTGCTCATTGCTCGCGGCGGGCACGGCGAGCACGCTTCGGTTCGCGTGGCGAATGGAGGACTGCCAGCGGGCTGATACCCGCCTCGGGGGCAATTGTCGCAATCCCGTCCGTTGAGTCCAAGGCCTTCAACACCCGGACAAGGCTCTCGATCGTGCCGCCCCGGCCATTCTCGAGGCTGAATATCGATCTGCGGCTGAGACCGGCCCTCCTTGCTGTTTCATCCTGCGTGAAGTTCTTCCGCAGACGAAGTCGGCGAATCCGCTCGCCGAGTAAACGCTCCAGTTCTTCGGGACTCTGAATGGATTCGATAACATCGTTCATAATGGGCGATAAAGAGCCTATTATATCGAAATGTCAAGTTAATGGGTAAAAATATGCCCAATAATTGACTAAATAATAATAAGCAAAAAAATGCTCATATCTGGCACTGGCAAACATAACGAGCACAATATTGCTTATTACCTTGCTAATTGATAGCAAAATCTCGCACGCAACACCGAAAAGCAGATGCCATCCTCAGAGCGAGGCGATGGCCTCGAGCCTGCGCCGGTAGAGGGCCCCGATGACCGTGGGCGAGAAGCGCTCCTCGATCGTCCTTCGGGCCGCCGAGCCGATATTCGAGGCCTGGGCCGGGCTCGACGCAATTTCGCGCATCAACTGCGCCGCGTGCCCGATGTCCGGCTCCGCCCACGTGGAACCCTTGGAGTAGGGGCCGTGGCTTTCCTGGAGCTCGACCAGCGAATAGCGCACCGGCAGGCCGTTGCCGGCGTTCAGGTACTCGGAGGTGGCCGACCAGTCGGTCGCGATGACCGGCTTGCCGAGGTACATGCACTCGGCCACGGCGAGCCCGAAGCCCTCGGAGCGGTGAAGCGAGACAAAGCAGTCGCACGCCGACTCCAGGGCGTACACGTCCGCGCGGGAGAGTGTGTGCTTGATGATGACCGTCCCGGGGATGTCGCGCACGCTGTCGACGAGCGCGGCATAGTCCGAGGCGTTGGCGTCCGCGTTCTGCACCTTGATGACGAGGGCGGCGGTCCCGCGTGCGAGGCCGGACATGCGGAAGGCCTCGACGACGGCCCGCGGGTTCTTGCGCGCGGTGTAGGAGTTGAGGTCGAACAGGCAGAGGAAGAGGAACGGCCCCCTGGGAACGCCGAGCCTCGCGCGGAGCGCGTCCGAGTCCTCGACGGGGCGCTCGAACGAGATCGAGTGCGGCATCGTCAGGACCGGGAACGGCGCCTTGTGCGCGATCGACTCGCGAACGAAGTCGCTCGGGCACCAGATCTCGTCGAAGAAGTCGAACGCCGGCGTCCACGCGTCCGGGTACTCGGGAAGCTCCCATGCGAAGTAGCCGATGTTGTACTTGCCGGCGCGGAAGGCCGCCCCGTGGTGATGGTCGATGTCGCGGGCCGCGGGCGGGTCAAGGTGGATCACATTCACCTCAAACGGGTTGGAGTCCTGCAGGCGGGCAGAGAAGGTGGAGTCCCCCAGCCGGTTCTTGCAGTTGAGCTTGAGGGGGACGAGGGCCGTCTGGATCGAGGCCGCGTCCGCAGCCCGTGCCATGCACCGGGCGGATTCCCCGATTCCCAGATCCGCCGTGAAGAAGCCCACGATGTTCATGCCGGCCCGCGTGTGCGCCCGGGCGAACGCGGCGCAGTAGGGGCCCTCCCGCTTCGAGAAGTCGTAGACCCGCTCGCCGGACTCCGATTCGATAGCCCAGATCCGGAGCTGGCGGTTCCTGTTCTGTGCGCGGTAGCGCTGCAGCGGCCCCAGCCGGGTGACGCGGCCGAGCCACGCCAGGGCGTTCGTGAAGCCGACGCCGTGAAGCCGGAAGTACAGGACCGAGCCCGCCCTGGCAGATTCCGGATCGAGAGCGATCCTGGCCTCCCATGGCCCGGTCTCCCTCGCGGAGACCGTCTGGAGGCTCCGGCCGTCCAGGAGAACCTCGAGCCTTGGAAACCCCGCCTCGGGGCCGCGCGCCTCCGGGTGCGCCCGGAATTCCCCGCGGACGATCAGCGCGTCGACGCCCGACATGGGCGGCAGCCGCACGACGGCGTCCTCGCGGATCCAGGCGGAGTCGGCCGCGAACTCGTCGAAGAACAGCCCGGAATACCGGGTGAAGCGCCTCGCGAAGGCCCCGCCGAAGGGAGGTGTGCGCTGGAAGGAAGCCATGCTCAATGGGAGAACATTCCCTGCCAGCGCGCGAGCTCGCCGTCGATCGCGGCGTTCATCCCCTCAAGCGTGGTCTGCGGGGGCCCGGTCCTTATCCGCGTCAGGTAGAACGCCATCCTCCACGCCTCAATCGGGTCCGGGAAGTCGCGCGGGTCCTGTATCACCCGGCCGAAATGGTCCCGGGTCCAACGGCGCCAGCCCAGGGACGCGAGGACCGGTCGCCACCGCTGCACCAGGCGGCGCGTGTTCTCCTCGTCCCGGAGCTTGCGGCCCGGCGACGAGCTCACGTGGTGCAGGACCCGGCTGCGCACGGCCACGGCGTTGGCGAGGCCCGCCTCGCGCGCGCGCAGGCACAGGTCCACGTCCTCGCA
>DATNLY010000115.1:0-2415 GCA_035602635.1 Opitutaceae bacterium
GGGGGGGTGCGGGCGGGGCCGGCGGCGCGGACGGCGGCCCGGGACTGTATCCGCCGGTTGGCGCGTACTCGACGCAGGCCGTGGCGAGTAGGCATGCCGCGGCGCAGGCGGGCGCCATCAGGGTCTTGCGGATATTCATGAGGCAGGCTGGCTCATCCGGTGCGGGCCCGCAAGAAATTCGGGGTCCCCCGGGGCCGGTCCGGCGGGCCCGGGGCTCACTTCATCGCTATGACCTCGATCTCCACGCAGCACCCCTCGTGGGCGAGGCCCTTGACCTCGAGCAGGGTGCTCACGGGCCTCGAGTCCGCGAAGTAGCGGTTGCGCACGGCGGAGAACTTCTCGAAGTCGTGGATGTTGGTGAGGAATGTCTGGGCCTTCACGATGTCGGAGAACTCCATGCCGGCGACGCGCAGTATCGAGCCGATCAGCTCAAACACGTATTCCGTCTGGGCGCCCGCGTCGTCCGGCGCGACCACGGTGCCCTCGTGGTCGACGGCCAGCTGTCCGGTGAGGAACAGGGTGCGCAGGCCGTTGTGCTCGACAAGGAGCCCCGGGCTGTAGGCTCCGAGGGGGACGGTGTGGAGTTCGGGATGGATCAGGGTTTTGTTCATGGGCCTGCGGCCATTCAACGGCCGCGGGGGCGCGGAATCAATCCGGCACTCGCGCCCTCCCCGGGCGGCCAAATCCGGGCTCGCTAGGGGCCGTCCGTAGGGCAGATTTTCAGGGGATGTCGTGGGTCTTTCTAGGTTTGGCCGTGGCCGCCCTCTGGATCAACCTGATGGGAGTTGGGCTGGCGGGCAGGCGCCTGGTTGACGACCTTCCCATAGCCCGGGTCGCCGGCGTGCTCGCGATCTGCCTCTGCTGCTTCTTCCTGGAGCAGTTTGTGGGCTTTGGGCCGCATCCGCCGCTCCTGCCGCTCACGACGGCCGCGTCGTTGTGGCTCATCTGGCGGGACCGGCGCGAGCTTCTCAAGTGCTGGAGGGCGGAGGCCCTCTTCATCGCCGGGTTCTCGTACTGCCTGCTTTGGAGGTACGCCTCCCCGGACATCGACGCCACCGGCGAGAAGATGCCGAACCTGATGATGATCGAGGGTTACATGAGGGGGACAAGGCTTCCCGCGCCTGACCTGTGGCTGCCGCCGTTCCGCGCCAACTTCTACTACAGCTTCCAGCACTACTGCGCGTCGCTTGCCGGGCGCCTCCTCGGCGTCGGCCCCGGCGTCAGCTACCACCTGGCCTACTGCACCCTTGTCGGGTTCGTCACGCTGCTCATGGGCTCGTGCGTGGCGCGGCTGTGCTCGTGGCGGCCGGGGCGCCTCGTGTGCATCCTGACGCTCCTCGTCGGAGGGAGCGGCTCCGTGGTCGCGGCCCACGTGCTCTTCGTCCACCCCGGGATGCTGGTCGCCGTGCGTTTCCTCGGCGAGTCGATCCTCCACGAGCCCGCCAACCGGCTCGGGGCGCGCCTCGTCCCGCTGATGGAGACCACCGGCAGCGACCCGCGCGACCTTCCGATGGAACCCATGAGCTATGTGATCGCCAACGGCGACTACCACCCGCCGCTCGCGGGATACCTCCTCCTGGCGCTCGCCTCGGCGCTGATCGCAGCGCAGGAGGCGGGGGCGGCCGGCCGCGCGCGAAGGGTGAACCACGCGCTCCTGGCCGCGACCGTCCCGCTCGCGCTCATTTCCGACGCCTGGGTTTTCCCCCTCCTTTGCATCCTGGTCGGCGGGTGGTTCGCGTACAGGATGCTCTCCCTCGAGCAGGGGTACCTCGTCCCGGCGCTGGCGGGCCTGGCTGCCGCCACCGTGCTGGAATATCCCTACCTTCTGGAATTCACGCGGCAGGCCATCGGCAACAATGCGGCCCTGGGCCTGACCCAGCCGGGGGACCGCACGCCCTGGCTCGGCTGGTGCCTCACGTTCTGGCCGGTGGCCGGGATCATGGCCCTGGGTTTCCTCGACAGGGAGCGGCGCCCGCTGACGCTCTTCCTCGTCGCCATCTGGGCGCTCGAGCTCGCGGCGACGGAATTCCTCTACAACCACGACGTCTACGGCGGGATGTGGATCCGGTTCAACTCGACGCTCAAGTGGTGGGGGTGGGTCTTCGCGGGGATCATCCTGACGCTGGGCGCGAAGAACCTCGGCTCCAGGTCGTGGCTGTGCCGCTACGGGACGATGCTTCTCCTCCTGCCCTGCCTGGTGTTCGCGGTCGACCTCCACCGCTACTACAATGTCGTCTCGAGGTCGGGGACGAGGGGCTACTTCGATGGGTCGGGCTGGCTGAACAGGGACCCTATCGCAAGGGACATGGTCATCGTGCTGGCTTCGCGGCCGGACGGCGTCACGGTGGAAAGCGGCATCAAGATGGAGAATACGCAGTCGCCGGCGCTCACGCTCTTCGCCGGGAAGCAGAGCCT
>DATNLY010000051.1:0-2674 GCA_035602635.1 Opitutaceae bacterium
CTACCACGTCGCCGCCGCGCAGCGAGTGGACGCCGACCTCGCCGGCGGGCCGCTCTCCCGTGATTCCCACACGCCCATGCCGGGCGGCGCCCTGGCCGAGCTTTCGCTCCTCGAGGATGATCTCGAGCAGCCTGATGGCCGTGCCGCTGGGCGCGTCCTTCTTCAGCCGGTGGTGCATCTCCACGATCTCCGCGGCGTAGTCGTCCCCGAGCGCCCTCGCGGCCCGGCGCGCCAGGGCGAAGAGCAGGTTGACCCCGACCGAGAAATTTCCGGCCCACACGCAGGGCACCCGCGCGGCGAGCTTGAGAAGCCTCGCCTTCTCGGCGGCGGGGTGGCCCGTCGTGCCGATGACGACGGGCCGGCCGGCCGCGACGGCGTGCTCAAGGAGCGAGCGGGTCGCCTCGTGGTTGCTGAAGTCGACAACGACGTCGACGGACCTCATGGCCGCGGCAACGTCGTCGCCGAGGTCGGTGGAGGCCCCGATCACGATCCCCATATCAGCCGCGGCGGCGGCGACCGCCGCCCCCATCTTGCCCCGGGCCCCGTTAAGCTGGATCCTGAGAGCCATGGCGGGTCAGCGGCGGAACGGGGCGACCGCCTTGGCCAGGACGGCGCGGTTGGCGGGGGCCATGGCGCAGAGGGGCAGGCGCACCTCGTCGCTCTCGATTATCCCGGCCATGGCGAGAGCGGCCTTCACCGGCACCGGGCTCGGCTCGATGAAGAGCGCCCTGAAGAGCGGATAGAGGCTCCTGTGGAGCCGCGTGGCGGCGGCCAGGTCGCCCTTGCGCGCGAGCCGCACAAGGCGGGAAACCTCCCTCGGAACGAGGTTCGAGGCGACGCTGATCACGCCCTCGGCGCCCGAGGCGATGAACGCGAGCGTCAGGGAGTCGTCGCCGGAGAGGACCGTGATGTCGTCACCCATCGCGCGCTTGAGCTGGTCCACGCGGTCGACGGATCCGCCCGCCTCCTTGATCCAGCGCACGTGCGCGTACCTTGCCCTGAGGCGCTCGGCGAGCGGGACGCCTATCTCGACCCCGCAGCGCGAGGGTATGGAATAGAGGATGATCGGCAGGTCGGTCGCCTCGGCGATGGCGCTGAAGTGGCGGAAGAGGCCCTCCTGGCTCGGCTTGTTGTAATAGGGCGTGACCACCAGAACGGCGTCGGCGCCGGCCTCGTCGGAGAGGCGGGTGAGCTCGAGCGCCTCGGACGTGGAGTTGGAGCCGGTGCCCGCGATCACCGGCACGCGGCCCCTCGCGAACTCGACCGTCGCCCGGATCACGTCCATGTGCTCCTCGTGCGACAGGGTGGGCGACTCGCCCGTGGTGCCGACCGGGACAATTCCGTCGATGCCGCCCCTGATCTGGTGCTCCACCAGCCTCTTCAGGTCCTTAAACGACACGCCAGTTCCGCAAAAGGGTGTGGCTAGGGCGGTTATCGCGCCTGTGAGTGTGCGTTGCTTCATCGGGAATGGTCCTGGGGCAGGGCAAAGATGCCTTGCCGCGTGGAGCAGGCCAAGCTACAAAATCCAGAGCAACGCTATTTTGACCATGAGCGAAGTCACCCCCCAGACCGAGATCTTCAACGACCTGCTCAAACTCGCCGTCGAGAGCGGCGCGAGCGACATCGTCATCAAGTCGAACAAGCCCGGGTACGTGCGCATCTCCAACAGGCTAAAGCCCGTGGACATGGACCCGATTTCCAGCCCCGAGGCCCAGGCGTTCGTGGACGAGCACGTGCCCGAGATCTTCCGCAAGCGCTGGGACGAGCTGGGCCAGATCGACTTCGCGTACGCGTTCGAGGGTGTCGGGCGCTTCCGCGTGAACGCCTTCCACCAGCGCGGGCTCGTGAGCATCGTCTTCCGGCACATCAAGAGCCGTGTCCCCAACTTCGAGGACCTCGGCCTCAACGCCGAGCCGCTCCTGAAGCTCGCCAACGCCAAGGACGGGATCCTGCTCGTCTGCGGGGCGACCGGATCGGGCAAGAGCTCCACGATGGCCGCCATGCTCAACTGGATAAACCAGAACATGGACAAGCACATTGTGACGATCGAGGACCCGATCGAGTACACCTTCCAGGACGACAAGTCGGTCTTCCAGCAGCGCGAGATCGGGCTCGACGTGCCGACCTTCGAGCTGGCGATCAAGTCGGTGCTGCGCCAGAACCCGGACATCATCCTGATCGGCGAGATGCGCGACAGGGAGACCTTCGAGACGGCCATATCGGCCGCCGAGACGGGCCACCTTGTCTTCTCGACCATGCACGCCGCGACCGTCGCCCAGTCGCTCACCCGCCTGTTCGAGTTCTTCCCGCCCGAGCAGATGGCCCAGGCGCGCCGCCAGATTGCGGGCTCCATCCGTGGGTTCATCTGCCAGAAGCTCATCCCGTCGCTCGAGGGCGGCGGCCGCGTCCCGAGCAACGAGGTCCTCAACACCGACGCGACGATCAGGAACCTGATCCTCGAGGGCCAGTTCGACAAGATCAGCGCGCTGCTCGAGGGCGGCATCGACGGCAGCAGCTACTCGTTCAACAAGGACATCTACCGCCTCATCAAGGCGGGGAAGATCAGCAAGGCGGACGGCGTCCGATTCTCGCCAAACCCGCAGCAGCTGGAGATGAACCTGAAGGGCATCTTCATCAAGAGCTAGGCGGGGGACCGGGAGCGATGCGCCTCGCC
>DATNLY010000053.1:0-2583 GCA_035602635.1 Opitutaceae bacterium
GCCCGGGGTCAGCTCGTGCATCCGGTTGAGTGCCCGGATGAAGGTCGACTTGCCGCAGCCGCTCGGGCCGATGATGGCCGTCACCTTCTTCGCGGGAATGCTTATCGTCACGTCCTGAAGCGCCTGGCGCTGGCCGTACCAAAGGCTGAAGTTCCTGATCTCAAATGCGACCTCGCCCGCCTCCACCGGCAATGCCGCCGTGGGGGATGGCCCGGGGGCCGAGGATGTTGCCCGTATCGGCTCGGTGGCCGGGGCGGCCTGCGCAGCTTCTGGAAGGGTTGACATGGCGTTCAATGGGTCCTTTGCCGGTCGCGTGACAGTACGCGGACGATAATGTTGAGGGCGAGAATCAAAGCCATCAGGACGAGGGCCCCGGCCCACGCCTGCCTGTGCCAGTCGTCGTAGGGCGAGATTGCGTAGGCAAAGATCTTCAGCGGAAGGGCCGAGATGGGCTCACCAAGGCTGTGGTTCCAGAAGGTGTTTCCCAAGGCCGTGAAAAGCAGCGGGGCCGTCTCGCCCGCGATGCGCGCCATGGCGACAATGACGCCCGTGGCTATCCCCTTGAGGGCCGTGCGGACCACGATGACCAGAATCACCTTCCACCGCGCCACGCCCAATGCCAGCGCGGCCTCGCGGTAGCTCTGCGGCACGAGGATCAGCACCTCCTCGGTGGTCCGCATGACGAGCGGCACCATCATGATTCCAAGCGCCACGCCGCCGGCGTATGCCGAGAACGTCTTGAAGGGGACGACGAGGATCAGGTAGATGACCATGCCCCAGACGATCGAAGGCACCCCGTTGAGCACGTCGGCGGCGAACCGGATCCAGGAGTTGGCGCGGTCCGAGCCGTATTCGGCGAGATAGACGCCCCCGAGGACGCCGATCGGCACGCCGACAATCGCCGCCATGGCGAGGAGCGTCATCGTCCCCACGATCGCGTTCGCCATGCCGCCCCCCACCTCCCCGGTGGGCTTGGGCAGCTGGGTGAAGAAGTTCCAGTCGACCGAGCTGGCGCCCTTGTCCAGCAGGAAGTAAATGACCACAAAAAGGGGCGCTATGACCGTGACCGCGCACAGGACGAGGACGCCCGTCACAAGGTTGCTCTTCAGCTTTCGCCAGCTCGCGACGTTGGCGGTGGGAAGGTAGGGGGAGGAGTCCACGGAGTCAGGTGACCTTGATCGGGCCGGACCCCGTCATGCTCTTAAGCATGACCTGCGCGGCGACATTGACCAGAATCGCGACGCCGAGCAGCACAAGGCCGAGCTCGAAAAGCGAGCTCAGGTAAAGGTCGGTTGTCGCCTCCGTGAACTCGTTCGCGATCACGCTCGCGAGCGTGTAGCCCGGCGCGAAAAGCGACGCGCTGATCTGCGGGCGGTTGCCGATCACCATCGTGACCGCCATCGTCTCCCCGAGGGCCCGGCCAAGTCCGAGGACCGCCGCGCCAAAGAGCCCCCTCCTGGCGAAGCTGAGGACGGCGATCTTCAGCACCTCCCAGCGGGTGGCGCCCAGCGCATAGGCCGCCTCGCGCTGGAGGTTCGGCACGGACCGGAGAATCTCGCGCGATATGGACGTGATGATGGGCAGGATCATGATCGCGATGATGATCCCGGCCGCGAACATGCTGACGCCGTAGATCGGCCCCTGGAAGAAGGGCAGGAAGCCCAGGTAGTGCTTGAGCCAGACAAACAGGTGGTCCCGGAGCCACGGAATCAGCACGAAGATGCCCCAGAGCCCAAAGATGACGCTCGGCACCGCAGCGAGCATCTCGATCGCCATGATGATGGGTTGCCGAAGGCGATGGGGAGCAAGCTCCGTGAGGAAAAGCGCCGTGGCCACGCCGAGGGGAACCGCGATCAGGAGCGCCAGGAGCGAGGACAGGAGCGTGCCAAAGATGAACGGAAGGGCCCCGTACTTGTCCTGGACCGGGTCCCACTCGGAACTCCACAGGAACGCCGGGCCGAACTTCGACAGGGCCAGCCTGGAGCCCGCGTAGAGTTCCCAGCCGACCAGGACGATGAGGACGATGATCATGGCCGCGGCAAATGCGGCCACCCACTTGAACGCGATGTCGGGGCCCCGCGAGCCCGGCGCCGGCAAAATGGAGATGGAGGACGCTGTGCTCATCGGTCGATTGAACGGGCGCGGGCGCGCCTAGCGGCGCGCCCGCCTCCTTCGAGCCGAGATCAGTATTTGATCTGCGCCACCCTATCAAGCGCGCGCTTGACCAGCGCGTCGGGCAAGGGGGCGTAATCCAGGCCGGGAGCCAGCTTCTCCCCGTCCGAGTAGGCCCATTTCAGGAACTGGACGAGCTTCTCGCCCTTTGCATGGTCCTTCTGCTCAGCGTATATCAGAAGCCATGTCGTGCCCGAGATGGGATAGGCCTTCTCTCCGGGCGGATTCGTCATCGAGAAGCGGAAATCATCGGGTATCGACGCCGTGGCCAGCGCCTCCGTCACTGAATCGATGGTGGGCGTGATGTAGTTCCCCGCGGAATTCTTCACGTCGGCATAGCTCAGGCCGTTCTGCTTCGCGTAGGCGAGCTCGATGTAGCCGATGGAGCCGGGCGCCTGCTTGACCTGGCCC
>DATNLY010000058.1:0-3874 GCA_035602635.1 Opitutaceae bacterium
GAGGGGGTAGGTCATCTTCCTCTCGTTGTGAAAGGGGATCCCCTCGGTGTCCGTGACGTCGGCCGCCGCCACGGGCAGTACACCGCCGGAATCGCTGCCGCGCTTTTCCCCCAGCAGGGTGCCCTCGCTCAGCTGGAAGACGCGAAAGTAGTGGTCGTTCTCATCGGGCGCCTGGAAGGGGGCGTTGGCGAACAGCACGGCCACGCCGAACGAGCACGCCAGGAGGAGGAACACCACCTCGGGCCTGAGGCTCTCTGCTAGGATCCGCAGCCGCGACGCCGGGAGGGGGGGGGGCATGCGGTGAAGACTGTATCCGAGGCCTCGGCGGGCGGGCAAGTTCGGCGGCGCGCTCCGGCTGGCCCCGGTTGAACGGGATTGCCGGGGGCCTTGGCCACGGCCCTGGGGCCGGGTCCCCGGCGGGCCCACGCGCAACAATGCTGGCGAATTCGGCGCGCACTCCTATGGTCATCGCATGCAAACGTCATGGAGCGCCAGCTCCACAAGATTGATCGCGTTCGTCGCCAGCGTGATGGTCCTGGCAACGGTGGTGTCCCTTGAATACGAGGCCGGCAACGAGGTCCTCATCGGCCAGTTCTTCCTTCTTCCGGTGGTGATTGCCGCATGGTACGGCGGGAGGGTGCCGGCCTGGAGCATGGCCTTGGCCGCGTGGGTTTCCTGGATCTGGGTCAACGGCCACAACGTGCCCCACTATGTGCACGAGAGTGCCCGCTATTTGAACTGGGCCCTCATGCTGGCGAGGCTGCTCGTCGCGGGGACGATCGTCGCGATGCTTCGCGAGGCGCTCGATTCGTCGAGGAGGAGCCTTGCGGAGAAGGAGGCGGCGTTGAGGGAGCTAAGCGAGTCGACGGCCAAGCTCCGGTCCTACGAGGGCCAGTACCAGACGATCTGCGCCTGGACAAACCAGATCAAGGACGGCGACGAGTGGATCAGCTTCCCCGACTTTCTCTCCCGCCATCTGCGCGCCAATATTACGCACGGCATTTCCCCGGAGGCCGCGGCCAAGCTCAAGGCGGAGCATCAGAAGACCCTCTCCCGCCCGGAGGGCGGCAACGAGGCGCGCACGCCGAAGCCGACCTGAGGCGGGAGGGTCCGGCCAGGGGCTAGGGGATGTCGATCGGGGCCGTGAGCTGGATATTGCGCGAGGAGGACCCGACCGCGACCGTGTAGGAACCCGGCTCGACGGCCCACGCCCCCCTCTTCTCGTCGAAATACGAGAACGTGTCCGGGTCCAGGATTATCGTCACGGTCCTGGTCTCGTCGAAGGCGAGGCTCACCCTGCTGAAACCCTTGAGCTCCCGCACGGCGCGCGGGACCCGCGAGGGCACCGGGGGGCTCACGAAGACCTCGGAGACCTCGTCGCCGTTGCGGGTCCCGTTGTTCGTCACCGAGAAGGTGACCGACCACCGGCCGTCCTGCGTCTGGTCCACGCTTATGCCTGAGTAATGGAATGTCGTGTAGCTCAGCCCGAAGCCGAACGGGAAGAGGGGCCCGACGCCCTTCGAGTCGAACCAGCGGTACCCCACGAGTATCCCCTCGGAGGCGTCGACCCTGCCGTTCGAGCCGGGATAGCTGCCGTACGAGGGGGAGTCCTCCACGCGCCTGCCATAGGAGATGGGGAGCTTCCCGGAGGGGTTGACCGCCCCGGTGAGGATCTCGGCGACCGCCCTCCCGCCCTCCTGTCCGGGGTACCAGGCCTGCAGCACAGCGGGAACCCCGCCTATCCAGTCGGCGGTCGCGACCGCGCCGCCGGAATTGACGACCACGATCGTGCGCGGGTTGAGCGCGGAAACCTGGCGAATGAGTTCAGGCTGGCCCCTGGGCAGCTCGAACGTGCGGTCGTTGCCCTCGCCCTCGGTGGCCCGGTCGAATCCCACGCAGACGACCGCCGCGTCGGCCTCATGAACCTGCCGCGCCTCGCCGTCGGTGAGGAGCCGCGCGCCGGCCCCTTCGCCGGGCAGTCCGGGCCCCGCGACCGGCTCCACCCTCACCTTGGAGCCCGCCGCCTTGCGCAGGCCCTCGAGCACGCTGACAAAGTGAAACGGCTCGACCCGGGAGCTCCCGCCCCCGGAGGGATAGCCGGCCGAGTTCGGGCCGAGCACGACAATCCGCCTCATCCTCTTCGTCGCGAAGGGAAGGGCGTTGTCCTCGTTCTTGAGGAGCACGACCGCCTCGCGCGCGATCCTGAGGGCGACCACCGAGCCCTGGGGGTCGTCCTTGGGAGTCGACGTCTGCTGCGGCCTGTCGAGGAGGCCGTTGGCTATCTCGAGCCTGAGGATCCTGCGGACCTTGTCGTCGAGCGTCGCGATGGAGACCCGGCCCGAGTCAAGCAGCGGACCCAGGGAGGCGGCGTTCATGTTCGCGCCCGAGGGCATCTCGAGATCAAGGCCCGCGTTGGCCGCCCCGAGCGCGTCGTGGGTGGTGCTCCAGTCCGACATGAGCACTCCCCTGAAGCCCCACTCCCCCTTCAGGACCTTGCCGTCGAGCCAGTCGTTGGCCGTGCAGAAGGTGCCGTTGATGCGGTTGGACGCGCACATGACGGCCCACGCATGGCCCCTGGTGACCGCGGCCCGGAAGGCGGGCAGGTAGATCTCGCGCAGGGCCCGCTCGCCGATCCTCTCGTCTATCGTGCCCCGGTCGGTCTCCTGGCTGTTCGCGGCAAAGTGCTTCACCGTGGCCGCCACGCCCTGGCCCTGGATGCCGGCCACGATCTGGCTCGCGAAGACCCCGGCCAGGTAGGGGTCCTCGGAGAGGTACTCGAAATTGCGCCCGTTCTGCGGCACCCGCATGATGTTGACGGCCGGCGCCAGGAGGATGCCGACGCCGCGCGCCCGCGCGTCCCTCCCGAGGGAGGCGCCGTAGTCGCCCGCGAGCGCGGCGTCCCAGGTGGCCGCGAGCCCCACGGTGGCGGGGTAGGCGGTCGAGGGGCCGTAGTTTCGCACGCCGAGCGGGCCGTCGGCCATCCTCACCTCGGGAAGCGAGAGGCGCGGGATCGGCCGAATGTAGAAATCCCGGTCGCCCCCGATGATGGCGAGCTTCTCGCCAAGCGTCAGGCGGGGCAGGAGGTCGCCGACGCGATCCTCGAGGGGCGCCGCGGGGTCCAGGTAGGCCGCGGGCGCCGCGGCCCTCGCTGCGACCGCCGCGGCGCACGCGGCAAGCAGCGCCCGAAGTGTGCGTCGGTTCAAGGGGGCTATTTCTTGGCCCTTCGCCGGCCGTTCGTGCGCTCGATGTTCAGGTAGGTCTTGTTGAGCATCTGGCTCTCGTAGAGCTCGAGCAGCCTGACCCCCTCCCTCGGCTTCACCATGTCCTTTCGGGTGGCCGCGTCTATCTGGGCCTTCATCTTCCTGCAGAGATCCTCCTGCTGGTACTGGACGCCCTCGATGACGTCGGCGATCCTGCTGCCGCTCAGCGCCTCCTCGATGTAAAAGCCGTTGGGCTCGTCGTCCTCGAGGAACACGTGGACCTCGTTCACCCTCCCGAACAGGTTGTGGAGGTCTCCCATGATGTCCTGGTAGGCGCCGGTCAGGAAGATGCCGAGGTAGTAGGGCTTGTTGTTGAGGGGATGGAGGGCGATGTAGTCCTTGACGTCCTGCAGGTCGATGAAGCTGCCGATCTTCCCGTCGGAGTCGCACGTGATGTCGACCAGGATGGCGTTCACCGTCGGGCGCTCGTTCAGTCGGTGGAGCGGCGCGATCGGGAAGAGCTGCTTCAGGGCCCAGTGGTCCAGGAGCGACTGGAACACCGAGAAGTTGCAGACGTACTGGTCGGCAAGGAGCTTCGAGAGGTCGCGCAGCTCCTCCGGCTGGTAGCCGGTCTTCTTCCCCTCCTTGGCCAGCTGCTCGCAGATCTGCCAGAA
>DATNLY010000061.1:0-2787 GCA_035602635.1 Opitutaceae bacterium
ACACCCCGTTCCCGCACGTGGAACCAATAGGCCTTCACCTTGATGATGGAGACGGCGCCGTAGCTTTGGAAATACATGTTCAGGCCGTAGAGGGCCGCGTAGAACGCCACGAGATGGCCCCGGAACCTGCCCGCCACTATCGCCAGCGTGAGGATGCCGAGCAGGACATTGGCCGCCGCCGAGCCGAAGCCGGCGATCAGGATTCCCTTCCTGCCGCCGATCCGGTCCACCACGGGCCCGTTGACCAGGAACGACACGGCATAGATGAGGGTTCCCAGCCCGAAGATCAGGCCGAACTCCTCCTTGGACATGAGCGGACCCAGCGCGTTCTTCGAGACGTTCAGGTTGTAGCGGCCCATGTACAGGAAGGAGTAGGTCATCCCGAGAGGAAACCAGTTGAGGAAGCGCCGCAGGATGAACCGCCGGCCGTGCCTGAGCGGGTTGTTGAGAAAGTAACCCACGATGACCGCGACCAGGCAGGCGGCGATGACGGCAATGTACATAGGACGGGCTGAAGATGCCCGCGGACCCGGCCGCCTCAACCTCTATCGAGGCCGAACCCAGGCCTAAATTCCGGGCCGCGCGCCAGGATCCCCCCTTCCGGGGGGAATGGAGGCGCAAGGGCCCCCTCCCCCATACCGGGAGAAGGACCGGCCGGCCTCCCGGCCTACGTATTTCCCGCCCTCGCCCCCTCTTGCGGGATTTATAAAAGCTCACCCGGATGAAGCAGATAGGCAATTCCATGGGAAGGAGCCCGCGGACCCGATGACGGATGTCCGGCAGGCCCCTGTTTCCGCACCTGAGAAGGCGGACTCCCCGTCCCGCCTGCCCGCGGAGGGCGGCACCGGGCGTGTCCTCGTGGTCGACGACCTGGAGCCGGTCAGGACCGTGATCTCCCGCTCGCTTGCGATGCTCGGTTTCACGGCGGACACCGCGCGCGACGGCGCGCAGGCCATTTCCCTTTTCACCGCAAACCCGGCGCTCTACGCGCTGGCCCTCGTGGACGTCAGGCTGCCGGGGAACATGAGCGGGGTCGACGTCGTCCGCGAGCTTCGGCGCATCAGGCCGGAAATCCCGGCGATCCTGACGAGCGGCTACAGCCTCGGGGAGTCGATGATCGACTCCTTTGCGCGGGTGGACTCCGTGGAGTTCCTGCAGAAGCCCTTCAAGCTCGCCGCGCTGGCGTCAGCGGTCCAATCGGCGCTTGGCGGTCAATTGCGCCGCGAGAGCATGTAGAGCAGGTTGAGGAGCGCCCCGGCAAACGCGGCGACGTAGGTGAGCGCGGCCGCGTCGAGCGTCTGGTTGACGCCGGGCATCTCGTCCTGGTCCAGGATACCGAGCGCGACCAGCTGCACCTTCGCGCGGCGGCTCGCATCAAACTCAACGGGGAGCGTGACAAGCTGGAAGAGCGTGAGCACGGCGAAGCAGACAATGGCGACATCGAGGACCATGCCGCTCAGCCCGCGCAGGAAGATGAAGCTGGCCAGGTAGATGAAGGGCACGATCGTCGAGGCGATCCGCGTCGCCGGCACCAGGGCCATGCGGAATTCCAGCAAATGGAAGCCCTCTTTGTGCTGGATGGCGTGGCCGGCCTCGTGGGCCGCCACCCCGACGGCGGCCAGGCTCGTCCCCCTGTAGTTCTCGGCCGACAGGACGAGCTTCTTCTGGGACGGATCGTAGTGGTCGGTCAGGTGGCCGGCCGTCTCCTCGATCTCCACGTCGTAAATGCCGGCGTGCTTCATCACGGCGTCGGCCGCCTCGCGGCCGCTGATGCCCCCGCGCGAAGGGATCTTCGAATTCCTGGAGTAGGCGCTCGACACCCGGATCTGGGCGTAGATCGAGAACGCGAAAACGAAGACGAAGAGGACGCCGAAGAGCCCCGGGGACAGGTAGAAGAAGGCAAGCAGTGCGTGCATGGTCATTAGAGTCCCCCAACATCATCCAAAGTGCCGGATTTTCAAGCCGTGAGTCCGCTGCGGGCGAGCATGGCAGCCGGGTCGGGGTCCCTTCCCATGAAGTCGCGGTAGAGCTGGGCGGCGTCGGCCCCGTTACCCCGGCTGAGGATCGTGTCGACGAACTCGCGGCCCACCCGCGGGTTGAAGATGCCCACGCTCTTGAAGCGCGTAAATGCATCAGCATCAAGAACCTCGGACCACTTGTATGAGTAATAGCCCGCGGCGTAACCGACGGGTTCGGAGAAGATGTGGGTGAAACGCCTTATGACGGTGGGAGCGGGAGGCTCCGTCGGCACGAGGCAGTCCGCCACCGAGGCGCGCACGCGCGCCTCAAGGTCCCCCTCCCCCGCGCCGTCAAACGACCCCATGTGCATGAGAAGGTCCATCTTCGCCTGCGCCACCTGGCCCATGATGGCGGATGCCGCCCTGAAGTTGCGTGCGGACGTCATCTTCCGGAAAAGGGCCTCAGGCACGGGATCACCGGTTTCAAAATGGCGGGCGAACAGGTCGAGGCCGTCGCGCTCCCAGCACCAGTTCTCCATGATCTGCGAGGGCAGCTCCACGAAATCCCAGGCCACGTTCATCCCGCCGAGCGACTTGATCTCGACCTCGCTGAGCAGGTGGTGGAGCAGGTGCCCGAACTCGTGGAAGATCGTCTCGACCTCACGGTGCGAAAGCAGCGCGGGCTTGCCGGGCGAGGGCGGCGTCAGGTTTCCGCAGATGAACCCGAGATGGGGCCCGCGGGTCCCGTCAGCGCGCGGGCCCCCCATCGTCAGGCCGTCCGCCCAGGCGCCGCCGACCTTCGACTCCCTGGGGTGCCAGTCCGAGTAAA
>DATNLY010000063.1:0-4971 GCA_035602635.1 Opitutaceae bacterium
CCGAGCGCAAACGGCGCCAGGTCGGTGTCCTTCAGGTTGAGCCTCCAGGATCCCGCGATACGCAGGGGATTGCCGCCGCCCCTCGCGTCAAGGGACGCGATCTCCTCGGCGCCGCGGTCGAGGGAGAAGGAATAGGCCACGCCCCCCCCGCTTCGCGACGCCGAAGCGGCCCCGGACAACCCGATCCCGTTCGGAAACTGCCGGCCGCTCGCCGACGCCGTCATGCCCGCGTCGGCCCGTGTGAACATCCCCGAATTGTCCATCGAGGCGGTGAGCACCCCCTTCACCTGGAGCGACGACACGGGGGCCGCCGCGCCGTCAAGCGAGGCCGCCAGGCTGAACTCGAATCGCCCCTGCCTTCCCGGCGCCAACCCTCCCCCCTCCACGACGACCCGCGCCTTGCCCACCGGCCGGCCGCCCCCGTCGGACAGGATCACGGTGCCCTCGAGGTCGACGCCGTCCAGCGATGACCTCGCCGGCACGTTGAAGGCGGCAAAGGCGGCCCCAATGGCCTGCCTGACCCAGGGCGCGCCGGGGGCGCCGGTGCGCCGCGGCCGGGTGAGGTCCAGGGTCCAGCCCTTGGCCACCAGCCCCGTGGCGTCGATCCTGCCTCCCAGGCATGCGGAAAGCACGCCGACACGAACGTCGGCCGAGGGGACCGTTAGGACGGCGCCGTCGGCATCGATCCGGAGGCCCTCCAGCGAAATCCGGCCCCAGCCTGCCGAGGCTCCGTCAAGCGTCGCCCCCGGCCCGGCCGCCGACGCGAGGACCCTACGGACGGCCCACGTCTGGACGGGCGGCAGGAAGGAGGCGGCAATGCAGAGCGCGAGCGCCCCGGCAAGCAGGGCGAATCCGACGGTTAGTGTGCGCTTGGCTCTCATTGCTTCCCACCGCACCCGCCCCGGGGTCGACCCGCGGCCGGACTAGGGGATCACGAGGGCATCGCTCAGGCCAATGGCCTTTCGGACATTGGCGAGCGCGACCAGGTAATTGTAATTTGCGGTAAGCTGGTCGGTCTTCGCCTGCGTCAGCGACACCTGCGAGGTGAGCACGTCGAGCTGGGTCGCCGAACCGGCGTGGAGCTTCGCGTCGGCGAGGCGCAGGGCCTCCGCGGCCTGCTCGATCGTCTGCTTGGAGGCGTCCACGAGCTCCCCCGCCTCCTGGAGCGAGGACAGCGCCTGGCGGACCTCCACGTCCACCTCGAGCTCCTCCGAGGCCCTTGAGAGGCGGGCGGCCTCCAGCTGCGACTTGGCCTGCCTCACCTTGCCGTCGGTCGCCCGGCCGTCAAAGATGTGCCACGTCGACTCCAGCCCGAAGGTCCACCCGTTCACGCTGTTGCTGCCGTATGCGCTGTCGGCATATGAGGCCCCCTCCCACTGGTACGAGCCGAAGGCCTGGAGGTTGGGGAAGAAGCCGGCCCTGGCCGTCTTCACGGATTCCTCGCCCGCATCCTCGAGCTTCTGGAGCTTCTGCAGCTCGGGCCGGTGCTCGTGGGCCGAGGCGATCGCCGCGGACAGGTCGTAGCCCCCGGAGGGGGCAAGCCCGAGGTCGCCGGCCACCTCGGGGAACGACTGGGCGCCCGCCCGGCCGAGCGACTGGCGCAGCTGCTCGATCGCTATCCGGTAGTCGTTGCGCGCCGCGATCAGGGCGGGCTGCGCGTTCGCCAGGAACACACGCGCCCTCAGGACCTCGAAGTTCGACACCGTCCCGCTCTGGAACTGGTTCTTCGTGTCCTCCAGCTGGTGCTCGTAGAGCTGCACGCTCTCCTCGTCGACCCGGATCTTCTCCCGGGCGAGGATGACGTTGAAGAACTTCGTCCGGACATCGAGGAGCGCCGAGTCGATCGCCGTCTGCAGGTCGAATGCCGCGGCGTCCCGGGCGAGGCGCGCCCCCTTGACCGCGGACTCGACCCCCCCGCCCGCGAACAGCGTCTGCGTCGCCGTGAGGACAACGTTCCACTGGCTTGTCGTCGGGGGGAACACCAGCGAGATCGAGGCATCGTTCCTCTGCGCCTGCCCCTGGGCGGAGAGATTCGGAATCTGCTGGGCCCTCACCTCCACGATCACGCCCTCCTGGAGCCGGATAGCCTCGCGGGCCTGCAGGATCGCGTAGTTGTGGTCCAGGGCATAGCGGATCGCGCCCTTCAGCTCCAGCGGCGAGGGAAGGTCATCCGGCGCAGGGCCTGCGCGGAGGCCCCCGATGCAGGAGGCTGCGAGGGCGAGGGCGACAAGGTGCCTCTTCATGGGTGCACCGGCGCGGGATCCGCGGCGGCGGGCTCAACGGCGGCGAGCCGCGCGCGGTCCTTTCCATGGTCCTTCGCTATCAGGATGTAGACCGAGGGAAGGACGAGGAGCGTGAAGAATGTCCCTATTGAGATTCCCCCGACTAGGACGAGACCGATGGAATTTCTCGCGGCGGCGCCGGCCCCGGTCACCAGCGTCAGCGGAAAGTGGCCGGCCGCCGTCGCCACGCTCGTCATGAGGATCGGCCTGAGGCGGGTCTGCGCCGCCTCGTGGACCGCGTCGAACTTCGACTTCCCGGCAAGCTGGAGCTTGTTGGCGAACTCGACGATCAGGATGCCGTTCTTCGCGATGAGGCCGACAAGGGTCACGAGGCCCACCTTGGAGAAGATGTTGAACGTCGTCGTCCACCCGTTGGTCCAGAACGGGATGTTCGGGTTGGGAAACTTCAGGAACATGAAGATCGCCGAGCCGAAGATGGCGAGGGGGACCGATCCGCCGAGGATGACCAGGGGGTCGCGGAAGCTGTTGAACTGCGCCGCCAGGACAAGGAAGATGAGGGCGACCGCGAGGCCCATGGTGGTCCAGAACTGCGAGTTCCCCCCCTCCCTGCGCAGCTGCCTGGACTCGCCGGTGTAGTCTATCAGGTAGCCCTTCGGGAGAATCTTGGCGCCCTCGGTCTCGAAGACCTTGAGCGCGTCGTCGAGCGGCATTCCGGCCTGGCCGCTGATCGACACGGAGTTGAGCTGCTGGAACCTGTTGAGCGACCTCGGGATCGTCGTGTCCTTGATGGTCGCCACCGTGCTCAGCGGTATCAGGGTGCCGTTCGGGCCGGTCACGTAGATCTTCTCGAGCTGGTCCGAGTTCAGCCGGTCGATGCGCTTGACCTGCGGGATCACCTTGTAGCTGCGACCCGCGACGTTGAAGAAGTTGATGTAGTTGCCTCCCATTGCGGCCGAGAGGTCGTCGCCGACCTGCTGGAGGTTGAGGCCGAGCGCAGAGACCTTGTCCCGGTCGAGCACCACCTCCGACTGCGGCGCGTCGTACTTCATGTCGATCGAGGTGAAATAGAACCTCCCTGTCGCCATCGCCTTGTCCGAGAGCTGCTGCGCGAACGAGAGGATCCGCTGCGGGTCGTCCGTCGAGGTCAGCTGGACCTCGATCGGGAAATTTCCGCCACCCGGGAGGACCGGGGGCTGCAGGAGGAAGAGCTGGATCCCGGGGATCGCGGAGACCTTGGGCTGCATCGCGGCGAGGATCGCCGACATGGGGCGCTTCCTCACGCCCCAGGGCCTTCCCACCAGGCCCGCGATCGCCGAGTCCGGCTGCGTGATCTGGAAGATGAAGCTCGTGTCGGGGTCAGCGGCGAACACCTTTTCCACCGCGTTCGCGTACGGCAGGTTCTGGTCGAGGGTCGAGTTCGCCGCCGTCACACCGAACCCGAAGATGAACCCCTGGTCCTCGGCCGGGGCGAGCTCGGTCTTGGACATGAGGACCATCGTGATCCCCGCGACGCTGATGACCACCCATACGACGTAGACGAGGCCCCGGTTGTTCAGCGTGGCGTCGAGCACGCGGGCGTAGAACCGGCGCACCCGCTCGAACGTGTGGGTCACGACCCCGGCGAATCCCCTCTCGTCGTCGCCCGCCCTCATGAACGTGGCGCACATCATCGGCGAGAGCGTGAGGGCCACGACCCCCGAGATACCGACAGCACCGGCGAGCGTGAAAGCGAACTCCCGGAACAGGGAGCCCGTGAGGCCGCCCTGAAGGCCGATGGGGGCGTACACGGCCGCCAGGGTAACGGTCATGGCGATGATGGGGCCGATCAGCTCGCGGGCGCCGACGAGCGCCGCGTCGAGCGGCTTTCGCCCCAGCGCCAGGTGGCGCTCGACGTTCTCGACGACCACGATCGCGTCGTCGACGACGAGACCGACCGAGAGCACGACCGCCAGAAGGGTCAGCAGGTTGATCGTGAAACCGAAGATCTGCATCAGGAAAATCGCCCCGATGAGCGAGAGGGGGATCGCGATCACCGGGATGATCACGGTGCGGACGGAGCCGAGGAAGAGGTAGATGACGATGACGACGATGAGGAGCGTCACCGCGAGCGTGTGGATCACCTCGTGGATCGCGTCGCGGATGTAGTTGGTCGCGTCGTAGGCGACCTTGGCCTGCATCGCCCCGGGAAGGTCCTTCTGGATCGCGTCCAGCTCGCCGCGGACCAGGCGGATCACGTCCAGCGAGTTGGCGTTGGGCTGCACATAGATGCCGATGAAGACCGCCGTCTCCCCCGAGAACGTGACGTTCGTGTTGTAGTCCTCCGCGCCGAGCTGATCGGCGACCGGACGTTCGCGATGCGCATCTGGCTGAAGCCGGACCGCCTCGCGGCGTTCAACCTGAGCCCGTCCCAGGTGAGCGCCGCCCTGGCCTCGAACAACCACCTGAGCGCGCTTGGCAGCACCAAGGGCAACATGGTCCAGGTCGCGCTCACCGCCAACACGGACCTGCAGTCGGTCGAGGAGTTCAAGAACCTCGTCGTCCGCCAGAAGGCCAACGCCATCGTTCGCCTGAGGGACATCGCCGACGTCGAGCTCGGGGCGGAGGACTACAACACGAACGTCACGTTCTCGGGCGAGACGGCGGTCTTCATCGGCATCTACGTGCAGCCCAACGCCAACTCCCTGGACGTGATCCGCCTGGTCCGCACCGAGCTGGATGCGATCCAGAA
>DATNLY010000066.1:0-2398 GCA_035602635.1 Opitutaceae bacterium
TTCGTCCATGTTGAGCGAGCCGGAGCAGGCGGAGGAGCCGAATAAACTTTTGCCGAAGCGCGCGCCTTCTTCGTCGGCCCAATCCACGAGGCGGACGGTGACGGGCGGTTTGCCTTGGTACTGGGCGCTAATGCGGCGGAGAATCTCAACCCCGGCCAGCACGTTGAGGCAGCCGTCGAGCCAGCCGCCGTTCGGCACCGAGTCCATGTGGCCGCCGATCAGGAGCGCCTTGTCGCTCACCCCCCTCAGCGTCGTCCACAGGTTGCCGGCCTCGTCCACGTGGGTTTCGACCGGGAGTCCCTCCAGCCGCTGGCGCAGCCAGGCCCTTGCCTTCACCCAGGTCTGCGTGAAGGCGACCCTCTGCGCGCCGTTCTCGTCCGACGTCAGCAGCCGGAGCTCCTTGAGCTCCGCGACCGTCCGCTTCGGATCGAGTGGCGCTTTCATTCGCGGCTAGGGAGGCACAGAGGCTGCTCCAGATGCTGCTTGGAAACGAGTGTTTTCTGGGCAAGATCGGCCCAGCTCCGAACGTCCATGCCGACCCTAGCCACCACCGTTGACGGACTCCGGCTTCCCAACCCGTTCATCATAGGATCCGGGCCGCCGGGGACCAACCTGAGCGTCATCAACCGGGCGTTCCGCGAGGGCTGGGGCGCCGTGATAGCGAAGACGATCAGCCTCGACTCCTCGAAGGTCGTCAACGTCACGCCGCGCTACGCGAAGCTCCACTCGAGCGACGGCAAGGAGGTCATCGGGTGGGAGAACATCGAGCTCATCAGCGACCGGCCCTTCGCGATCTGGCTCGACGAGTTCAGGAAGTGCAAGGACGCCCATCCCAAGGGCGTCCTGATCGCGTCCATCATGGAGGAGTACAGGAAGGACGCGTGGGTGGAGATCGTGGAGCGCTGCGAGGCCGCCGGGGTGGACGCGTTCGAGCTCAATTTCTCCTGCCCGCACGGGCTCCCCGAGCGCAAGATGGGGGCCGCCATGGGCCAGGACCCGGAGGTCCTCGAGGAGGTGTGCGGCTGGGTCATGGGCGCCGCCAAGCGCCCGGTGTGGGCGAAGATGACCCCTAACATCACCCGCATCGAGGAGCCGAGCCGGGCCGCGCTCCGGGCCGGGTGCCAGGGCCTGAGCGCGATCAACACGATCCGCAGCGTGATGGGCGTCAACCTGGACACGCTCCGGCCGGAGCCCTCCGTCGAGGGATGGACGACCCCCGGGGGCTATTCCTCCAGGGCCGTCAAGCCGATCGCCCTGCGGATGGTCATGGAGATCGCGACCCTGATCCGCGACGAGTTCCCGGGCAGGTCCCTCTCGGGGCTCGGCGGCATCGAGAGCGGCGCCGACGCGGCGCAGTTCATCCTCCTCGGCTCGGACTCTGTCCAGGTGTGCACGGGCGTCATGAAGGCCGGCTACGAGTGCGTGAAGCCCATGTGCGACGAGCTCCTCGCCTTCATGGAGAGGCACAAGTTCGAGACGCTCGCGGACTTCAAGGGGAAGAGCCTGGGCTACTTCACGACGCACGCCGACCTTGTCCGCCGCCAGTCCGAGCGGAAGGCGGCGCAGAAGGCGGCGGCCACGAGGGTCGTACGCTCCGACGGCGAATGGAGCGGGGACGAGTTCGTGAAGCAGTCCGACGCTCTTTCCAGGCAGTAGGCGAATCCTGCCGATGATCCGACCCGCCAAGAGCGAGGACGCCCCGCAGATCGCGGAGATCTACCGCCCGTTCTGCGAGGACAACTGCATCTCGTTCGAGACGGCGGCCCCGGACGCGGCCGAGATGGCCTCCCGCATCGAGAGGATCGGCCGCCGCTACCCGTGGCTCGTCGACGACCGGGACGGCGCGGTCGCGGGGTATGCCTACGCGTCGGCGCACCGGGAGCGCGCCGCCTACCGCTGGGTGGTCGAGGTGACCGTGTACGTCCACGAGAAGTTCCGCGGGCGCGGCGTCGGGCGCGGCCTGTACGCGGAGCTTTTCCACCTCCTGCGCCAGCAGGGCCTCTACAAGGCCTATGCCGGAATCCTCGTTCCCAATCCCGCGAGCCAGTCGTTCCACGAGTCGATGGGCTTCACGCTGGTGGGGATCTACAGCAAGGTCGGCTACAAGCTTGGGGCGTGGAGGGATGTCGGCTGGTGGGAAATTTCGCTGCAGCCCGCCTCGGACAACCCCGGCGAGCCCAGGACAATGCCACTAACCACCTCACAATCAGCATGAAACCGGCCTCCCAGATCCCCTGCCCCCTCTTCATCGCCGGCGAATGGCTCCGGCCAAAGATCGCCGGCACGCCGGTCTACAACCCTTCGACAGGCGACGTGATCGCGGAGTGCCCGGCGGGAGGGGCAGCGGAGGTCAACGCGGCCGTCGAGGCGGCGGCCGCGGCATTCCCGGGATGGCGGG
>DATNLY010000078.1:0-3890 GCA_035602635.1 Opitutaceae bacterium
CGGAGAAGCAGCGCTCCTTCGTGGTCGACGGCGAGCCGGGGTACGGGGAGGAGAACGGAAAGGGGTGGCCCAGGCACTGGTACGGGGTGAAGGGGTTCTTCCGGTGGCTGGAGAAGAACACCTACAAGATGCACGTGCGCGTCTTCCTCTCGCGCTACCGCTCGTACAACACGTGCCCGGCCTGCGGCGGGAGCCGCATGCAGCCGGAGGCCCTCTGCTGGAAATGGCGGGGCCACACGCTGCCCGGCCTCTACGCGATGCCGGTCGAGCGCCTTCGCGGGCTTGTCGGGGGGGCGCGGCCCGCGGCGGGGGACCGGCACGCCGGGCTGGCGTTCGAGTCCATCATGACCCGCCTGCGCTACCTGGGCGAGGTCGGGCTCGGCTACCTGACGCCCGACAGGGCGTCGCGCACGCTCTCGGGCGGCGAGGTCGAGCGCGTGAACCTGACCGGCTGCCTCGGCACCTCGCTCGTGGACACCCTCTTCGTCATGGACGAGCCGAGCGTCGGCCTCCACCCCAGGGACATCGACCGGCTGGTCGCCATCATCCGCTCGCTCGTCCTCGCCGGCAACACGGTCGTCGTCGTCGAGCACGACGAGGCGATGATCCGGGCCGCCGACCAGGTCATCGAGGTCGGGCCCGAGCCCGGGGCCCGCGGCGGACACATCGTCTTCCAGGGGACGGTGCCGAGGATGCTCGCGGACCCGGACAGCATCACAGGCGCCTACTTCTCGGGGCGGCGCCGCATCGCGGACCCGGGGCCCCGGCGGCCGGTCGCCCCGGGCCATCCCGCCCTCGAATTCCTGGGCGCGACGAAGCACAACCTGCGGGGGATCGACGTGCGGATCCCGCTGCGCCGCTTCGTCTGCCTGAGCGGGGTCTCGGGCTCGGGCAAGTCCACGCTCCTGGACAACGTGATCCACCAGGGGCTCCTCGCGCACCGGGGCCGCGCGGCCGAGGACCCGGCGTCCCTGGGGTCCGTGCGCGGCGCCGGGCTCGTCTCGGAGGCGGTCCTCGTGGACCAGGGCCCCGTCTCCAGGACCCCCCGCTCCAACCCCGCGCTCTACGTGGAGGCCTGGGACCTGATCCGCGAGCTCTTCGCGGGGACGGCCGCCTCCCAGGCGGCGGGGCTTTCCGCCTCCAGCTTCTCCTTCAACGCCGGCAACGGGCGGTGCGACCACTGCCTGGGGCTCGGCTACGAGCGGGTGGAGATGCAGTTCCTCTCCGACGTCTTCGTCCCCTGCCCCGTCTGCGAGGGGCGCCGGTTCAAGCCCGAGGTCCTGGCGATCGAGTGGAACGGGGTCTCGGTGGCGGGATTCCTGGAGATGAACGTGACGGACGCCCTGCGCGCGTTCGAGGGCTGCGCGCAGGTCTGCCACCGGCTCGCCTCGCTCGAATCCGTGGGGCTCGGCTACCTGTGCCTCGGCCAGCCGCTCAACACGCTGAGCGGGGGCGAGTCGCAGAGGCTGAAGCTCGTGCGCTACCTGGGGGCGCTTCCCGGGGAGGCCAACGCCCTTCTCCTCCTGGACGAGCCCACGACGGGGCTCCACCGCCACGACGTCGGCAGGCTGCTCGGCGTCCTGCAGGCGCTCGTCGACCGCGGCCACAGCCTGGTCGTGATCGAGCACAACATGGACGTGCTCAAGGCGTCGGACTGGATCCTGGAGGTGGGCCCGGAGGCGGGCGACGCCGGCGGGCGCATCGTCGCGGAGGGCACCCCCGCGCAGATCGCCCGCGCGGGGACGGCGACGTCCCCGTTCCTCAGGGCCGCCCTGGACGAGGACGCCAGGCCGGGCGCGGCCCCGGCCCCCCCCGGGGGCGGGGCGACGCCGGCGGCCCGTCCCGCCGCGCACTCGCTCGAGGTCGTGGGCGCACGCGAGAACAACCTGAAGGGCCTCTCGGTCTCGATCCCGCTGCGCAAGCTCACGGTCGTGACCGGGGTCTCCGGCTCGGGCAAGTCGACGCTCGCCTTCGACATCATCTTCGCCGAGGGCCAGCGCCGGTTCATGGAGTCGATGTCCCCCTACGCGCGCCAGTTCGTGGAGCAGCTGCCGCGCCCGGAGCTGGACCGCCTGACCGGGATCCCCCCGACGGTCGCGATCGAGCAGCGGGTGACGAGGGGATCGCTCAAGTCCACGGTCGCCACGATAACCGAGGTGGCCCAGTACCTGCGCCTCCTCTACGCCCGCCTCGGGGTGCAGCACCACCCCGAGACCGGCCGGGCCGTCACGCCCCTCTCGCACGGCGCGCTCCGCAAGCTGCTCCAGCGCGTGCTGCGGACGCCCAGGGCCCGCAGGGCGCGCCACCTCTACCTGTGCGCGCCGCTCGTGCGCGGCAGGAAGGGCCACCACCAGCCGATCGCGGACTGGATCGGCAGGCAGGGCTACGCGCTCATGCGCGCGGACGGGAGGCTCGTGAGGGTGGATGCGTTCCGCAAGCTCGACAGGTACCGCGAGCACGACATCGAGGCCGTCGTGGCCGACCTCAGGGGAAACCCGGCGCCCGGGCCCGCCCTGGAGCTGGCCCTTGGCGTGGGCAAGGGCTCCTGCTTCCTGCTCACCGGCGCGGGCGAGGTCCTGTCCTGGTTCTCGGCCACGCGAACCGACATCGAGACGGGCGAGTCCTTCCCCGAGCTCGACCCCAAGGACTTCTCGTTCAACTCGCCCCGCGGCTGGTGCCCGACCTGCCGGGGATACGGCCGGATCTACCCGTGGATGGCGGAGCCCGACGACGCGAGGAAGGACGAGAACACCGAGCGCCTCCGCCAGCTCGGGCTCGAGGGCGGCGACGAGCGCGGCGAGGGCGGCAAGCCCTGCCCGGAGTGCCGCGGCGAGCGGCTGAACCGCGTCTCCCGCGCGGTGAAGCTCCACTTCAGGGGCCGCCGGGAGCCCCTCTCGCTCCCCGGTCTCCTCGCCCTCCCGCCCGCCGGGCTCATCGCAAGCCTTGAGGCCCTGGACCTCGACAGGCGCGGCCGGCTCGTCACGCGCGACATCGTCCCCCAGATCCGCGAGCGCCTCAGGTTCATGGGCAGCGTGGGCCTAAGCTACCTCTCGCTCGACCGGCCGACGAAGACGCTCTCGGGCGGCGAGGCCCAGCGCATCCGGCTCGCGTCGCAGCTCGGCACCAACCTGGCGGGAGTCCTCTACGTCCTGGACGAGCCCAGCATCGGCCTCCACTCCCGCGACAACATGAGGCTCATCTCCACGCTCCTCGCGCTCCGCGACAAGGGAAACACGCTGGTCGTCGTGGAGCACGACGACGAGCTCATGGGGCGCGCGGACCTCATCGTCGACCTGGGGCCGGGGGCCGGCGTGCACGGCGGCGAGCTCCTTGCGGTCGGCACCCCCGCCGAGATCAGGCGCAACGGCTCGTCCCTGACCGGAATCTTCCTCGCCCGCGGCCTCCGCCATCCGCAGAGGGGTACCTACCGCGGCCTCGGGGCGGGCGACCTCGCCGGGCCCTGGATCGAGCTGGACGGCGCCCGCCACCGAAACCTCTCGGGCTTCGACCTGAGGATCCCCCCGGGCAGGCTCACCCTTGTCGCGGGGCCGAGCGGCGCCGGCAAGTCGACGCTGTTCCGCGACGTCCTCGGCCCTGCCGTTGCCCTGGCGATCAGGGGCCGCAGGCAGAGGGTAACGGGAAGCGCCCTCGCCCGCGCCTCGGGCGGCGGGCGGCCGCTCTTTGCCGAGCTGCGCAACGCCCAGGCCTTCCGCTCCGTCATCGAGGTCGACCAGTCGCCGATCGGCAGGACGCCCCGCTCGACGCCGGCCACCTACCTGGGGATATTCGACCTCATCAGGAAGTTCTTCGCCGCGCTGCCCGAGTCCAGGATCCGGGGCTACACGGCGGCGCGTTTCTCGTTCAACACGGTGGGCGGCCGCTGCCTGACC
>DATNLY010000080.1:0-5310 GCA_035602635.1 Opitutaceae bacterium
CGAGTAGGGGAAGGCGTCCTCCGGGGGGAGGACCGGCACAAGCGAGCGCTCGGCAAGGGCCCCGTGGCCAACCTCCCTGCGCCCGGGCGCGCCGAAGCGGCCGGTCTCGCCAACCGAGAAGGGCGGGAAGTTATAGTGGAGCATGAAGCTCTTCGATGTGGCCCCCCCGGTCAGGCCGTCCATGTCCTGGGCCTCCTTGGTGGGGCCGAGGGTCGTGATCACCATGGCCTGGGTGTCGCCGCGCTCGAATACGGAGCTGCCGTGGACCATGGGCAGGACGCCCACCTCGCACGCGATGGGCCGCAGGCTCTTCGCGTCGCGGCCGTCGGAGCGCACGCCGCGCTCCAGGACCGTCTTCCTGTAGGCCTTGTACTGGAGGTCCTCGAAGACGACGTTGAGGTCGACGTCGGTGAACTTGCCCTCCCCGAGCTCGGCGACGAGCGCCGCTTTGGTATCCTCCTTGATCGCCTTCATGTTGGCCGATCGGATCGCCTTCTCCTTGCCGAAGATGGCGTCGGGGATCCTCGGGCCGGCGACGCGCTCGATGATCGCGCGGGCCGCGGGCGTGGCGCCCACCAGGGGGAAGGTCGCCTTGGGCTTGCCGGCAACGGCGACAAGCTCCTTGATGGCCTTGATGATCGGCTGGATGGCCTTGTGGGCGAACTCCAGCGCCTCGACAAAGCGGTCCTCGGGGAGCTGGTCGGCGCTGCCCTCGATCATGAGCATGTCGGTCTCGTTTCCGACATAGATCAGGTCCAGGGAGGACATGAACATCTGCTCAATCGTGGGGTTGGCGACGAACTGGCCGTCGATCAGCCCGATCCGCGAGGCCGCGATCGGCCCGTTCCACGGGATGTCGGAGATCGCGAGCGCGGCGCTCGCGCCGTTCACCATCGAGATGTCGGACTCGTTCTTCTGGTCGGCGGAGAGCAGGATGCCCACCACCTGGACCTCGTTGAGGAAGCCCTCGGGAAACAGCGGGCGGCAGGGGCGGTCGCACAGGCGCGAGGTCAGTATCTCCTTCTCCGTCGGGCGCCCCTCGCGCTTGAAGTAGCCGCCCGGGAACCGCCCGGCCGCGTGGTATTTCTCACGGTAGTCGACCGTGAGCGGAAACCAGTCCTGCCCCGGCTTCGTGGTCGAGGCGACGGTGGCGGCGACGAAGACGTTGGTCTCGCCGACCGTCACGTTGACGGCGCCGTTGGCGAGCTTGCCGATCGAGCCTGTGGAGAACTTGATCCCGTATTCCGGGACCGTGACATTGTGTTTCTGGTTCATTGCGTTGATTCCTGTTTATTGAGTGCGACGGGGCCCCTTCGCGGTTTCGTTATGCGGTCGGGGGCGTGTTTCGGATGGGAGTCCGCCCGGCGCGCGGGCCGTGCGGGCCTTCGTCAGTCTCGGACGGTTCCGAGAGATTTCCGTTTGGCGCCCCGCGCTCACGGCCGCGGCGGCAAACGGAAATGTCCCGGTTCTTTGTCGAGTGTCTTAACGACAACGGGCGATCCGCGGATCGGATCGCCCGTAGGGCAAAGGCGTTACTTGCGCAGATTCAGCTTCTGCAGCAATTCGTTGTATTTCGGTAGGTTGTGTTGCTTGAGGTAATCGAGCAATTTGCGGCGGCGGCTGGCCATCTGCAGGAGGCCGCGGCGGGAGTGGAAGTCCTTCCGATGCGTGCGCAGGTGCTCCGTGAGGTGGTTGATGCGTGCCGTAAGGAGGGCGACTTGCACCTCGCTCGAACCGGTGTCCTTTTCGTGGGTTTTGTACTCTGCGATGATCTCTGGCTTAACAACTGTGGGCATTTTTATGTAGTTGAGTTGCACGACTGTAGAGGACCCTTTCGGGCCCCGTGCCGCCCGCTCCGCCGGGGGACAAACCCCGGCCTTGCCGGCGTCACCGTTCCAGCCCGGCGGGATGCCGGGCCAGTCATGGCGGGACCCCCAACCGGGGGAATCCCACTGACGCAAGGGAGCAACATCAAAAACGGGCCCATTTGGCGCAAGCCCAAATTTGGGTGCCGGGTTAGCCCTGGGAAAGGTGGAGCCGCTTGACGCTGGCGCAGCCGGGCAGCCTCCGGATCCTCTCCAGGATCTCGGCGCGGTTGAGGAAGAGCTCGTTGCGGACGACGGCATGGCTCGCGTGGACGATCAGGCGTCCCCCCTCGTCAATCCGGACCGCGTTCGAGTAGGACGCGTTCGCCGGTCCGACGATCTCCTTCCACTGCTCGCGGATCGCCTGCTCGGCGGTGGGCCGCCCGATGCCGTGCTTCGACCTAAGGGCGTCGATCAGCTCAACAAGCTCGCGCGACGGGCGCCTGCGGGCCCCCCTGGGATCCTCTGACGGGATCTGCCTGAGGGACGCGATCAGGTCCTCTGCCACCCTGCTGAATCTGTGGGGTTCGCCCGGCATCGTGCGCGGCCATCCCACCGCCGCGGTCACGATCCCGCAAGCACCGAGCGCACCGCTCCAAAGACCTCGTCCACCGTGTGCCTCCTGACGCAGAAGGTCCTGTACGAGTCTCCCGGAACGCAGGAGCCGGGGGCCAGGCAGGGTGAGCACGGCATGGACGGCACCAGAAGCCGGTGGCCCTCGCCCGTGGGCCGGAAAAGGACGGGGTTCTGGGAGCCGTACAGGGCGACCACGGGCGTGCCCACTGCGGCGGCCACGTGCATGGGGCCGCTGTCGTGGCAGAGGACGGCAGTGCACGCCCGGGCCAGTGCGGCGAGCCTGGGCAGCGACGGCGCCTCGCCAAGGGCGAGGACATGGGCCCTTGCCTTGGCGCGGATGTCCGCGAGGAGGCGCTGGTCCCCGGGCCCGCCCGCGAGCACCACCTGCACCCCCAGCTCGTCCTGGACGCGGTCGCAGACGGCGGCGAACCGCTCGGCCGGCCAGATTCTGGGAAGGGACCTGCTTCCGGGATGGACGAGGAGCACCTTGCCGCCGGCGCCGACAAACCGGCGCCAGTCGGCGACGTCTTCCTCCCGGGGGACGAGCCGGATCTCCCGCGTCGCGACCGGGACCCCGGCCGGGGCGAGCGCCTTCAGGTAGTATTCGCTTATAGGGCGGCTCTCATGGGCGCTCTCCGGATCGTAGGCGATGTCCGTGTAAAGCGGCCGCAGCTTCAACTTGTGCGCCCCGTGGTGGAGCGCGACCCTCAGGCGCGCGCCGCTCAACCTCGAGATGAGCGCGGTCTTCTCCGTGTTGTCTATGTCGAACACGTGCGTGAACCCGGCCGCCCGCAGGCGGCGGATGAATCCGGGCCACTCGAGGGCCCCCCGGGGCGGCGGTACCACCTCGTCCACGTCGGGATTGAGCGAGAGGATCCCGGCGTACCAGCGCTCAACGAGCGCGGCGACGTGGGCGCCGGGCCAATGGAGACGCAAGTTCCGGAAGAGCGAGCCGAGCAGCACCACGTCGCCCAGGTAGCGACGGCGGATGACAAGGATCCTCGGATTCTGCGGCATGGGGCGTTGCGCGGGGACGATCCCCCTCTTCAGACGGCTTCGGTCCTCTGGCGGTCGTAGAGGGAGCGGTAGAGCTCGTTGGCCGCATAGAGGCTTGAATGCGCCCCGCGGGCGACGATGGAGCCGCGGTCGAAGACAAGTATGAGCGAGGCGTCCCGTATCGTGCTGAACCGGTGCGCGATGATGAGCACCGTCTTGCCGACGACCAGCTTCCTGAGGGCGTCCTGGATCATCTGCTCGCTCTGGGAGTCGAGGGCCGAGGTGGCCTCGTCGAGGATCAGGATGGGAGCGTTGCGCAGGAAGGCGCGCGCCACGGCGAGCCTCTGCTTCTGGCCGCCCGAGAGCCGTGCCCCCCGCTCGCCGACTATGGTGTCGTAGCCCTGGGGAAACGAGCGGATGAACTCGTCCGCGTTCGCGCTCACGGCCGCTGCCCTCACCTCGTCGGGCGTCGCGTCGAGCCTGCCGAGGAGCAGGTTGTTGTGGACCGTGTCGTTGAAGAGGACCGGGTCCTGCGAAACGAGCGCGATGTTGCGGCGCAGGTCGCCCAGGCGCATGCGCCGGACGTCGACGCCGTCGATGTCGACGCTCCCGGCCCCGGCGTCGAAGAAGCGCGGCACCAGGTTCGCGAAGGTCGTCTTGCCCGCGCCGCTCGGGCCGACGAGGGCGCAGACCGTGCCGGCGGGGACATCGGCCGACACGTTGAGCAGCACGGGCTCCCCGGACTTGTACTCGAAGGTGACGGACTTGAAGGAGACGTCGCCGCGGACGCGCCCGACCGGCACGGGGTCGGGCGGATCCTTGATGCTCACCGGCTCGTTGAACACCACCTCCAGGCGGTCGAGCGCCGCCTCGCCGCGCATGAGGTCGTTGTTTACGGCTCCAAGCTTCTTCACCGGCTCGTAGCTCAGGAAGAGCGCCGTGACGACGGAGAGGAAATTCTGCAGCGGGACCTTCGCGTGGAAGGCGTACACGAAGACCACGGCGATTCCGAACGCGGAGATTATCTCGATCGCCGGGGTGAGCGCCTTGTCGTACTTTGCGACCTTCAGCTGGAACCGGATCAGCGACGAGGTCTCCCCGGAGAAGGCGCGCGCCTGGCGCTCCTCGAGGCCGAAGGCGCGGACTTCCTTCGCCGCGCTCAAGTTCTCGCTAAGGCTGTTGGTCACCGACCCCATCTGGGCCTGCAGCTGGTTTGCCCTCCTGAGGAGCTTCGTCCCCACGTAGCGCATGGGAAGGACGCAGAGGGGGATGACTGCCAGGCAGGCGATCATCAGGCCCACGCCCTTCTCGTGCGACGTGACGTACACGACGAACGCCAGGGCGCCGAGGAGCGTCGCCGGCTGCTTCATCCCGTCGTTCGCGACGCTCGTGAGCGCCGTCTGCAGCTGGTTTGTGTCGGCGAGCCCGCGCGAGATGAGGTCCCCCGTCGTCTGGCGCTGCAGGAAGGAGAGGGGAAGCACCTGCAGCTTCCGGAAATAGTCCAGGCGGATTGCCTCGAGAATCCGGACGCCCGCCGACTGGATGAGGTAGCCGTTCAGGTACCCGGCGATGCCCCGGATTGTGAAAACCGCCGGGAGCCACAGGGCCACGGCGACGATCTGCCATTCGGTGAATTGCTCGGGGCCCGGGCTGAAGACCCGGGGGAAAACGTACTTGATCATCAACGGCAGGCCGGCGCCGTTGGCCGCGCCGTAGACCAGCCCCGCCGCGACGGCGCAGATGAGCGTGCCGCGGACCGGCTTCAGGAAGGGAACGTAGGGCTTGAAGCGCTGGAGCATTCTGGGTCGCGGGATCAGTCCTTCGACGCCCGCACGTCGAGCGCGTCGCGCAGCCCGTCGCCGAGGAAGTTGAG
>DATNLY010000086.1:0-3246 GCA_035602635.1 Opitutaceae bacterium
CATCATCTTGATGTATTTCTCGGCGTAGGTGCGAAGGCTGGGGAGCTTGCGGTCGCGGACGCCGCTGTTGGCGTGGAGCTGGAGCGCCGAGCGTATGAAGACGAACGTCATCACCCCGTAGAGGCTGAAGTTGCCCCCGAGGCCCTCGACCGAGTCGTCGAAGAAGCCGGCCGAGCTCGTCTGGTTGATCCGGTCGACCAGCCGCTCGACCAGGCGCGAGGTCTCGTCCTTCTTCGAAAGCCCCAGGCTGAAGCGGGCCACGGCCTTGGCTATGTTGAAGGCCTGCCAGTGGTTGTCGTAGTCGCTCCGGTGCAGAAGCTGCTTGTCGATTCGCAGCTGCGTCTCCTCCACCAGGCGTTCCCAGACCGGGTTGCGGTCCTTCGACGGCCCGAAGCAGAGGAGGCCGAGGGCCGCATAGGCGAGGCCGTTCTCGGCCGGCGGCTCGGTGAACATCTGCGCGGTCACGCAGCGCGCGGCAAGGTCGATGATGTCGTACTCCCTTAGCGTCGTCTCGCCCGTGGCGCGGTAGTACTCGCCCAGGGCGAACGCGACATGCCCCGGCTCATCCGGCCGGGACTGCTCACCAGGTGCGGGGAGAACGGTGCCGTCAGGTTGGATTGAGTCTAGGTTGTGGCCCAGGATCGATCGGGCCATGTCGAGGCATTGCTCGGAGAAACTATGCATTCGTTTGGTTGAGCGGTGGCAAGGGCGGAAGGGTCAGGGTGCCGGTCGGGCGCGCGGGCGGGCAAGTGTGAAGTGCGCGGCTCATCGGGCGATCAGCTTCAGGAACTCGTCGTTGGTCTTCGTCTTGGAGAGGCGCGCGATCATGGTCTCGGTCGCCTCCTCGATCTTCTGCTGCACCAGCGCGCGCCGGAAGAAGTGGATGCCCTCGAGCTTCTTCGCGTCGATGAGGAGCTCCTCCTTGCGGGTGCCGGAGGCCGCGACGTTGATCGCCGGCCAGAGCCTCATCTCGGCGCACTTGCGGTCCAGGACGAGCTCCATGTTCCCGGTGCCCTTGAACTCCTGGAAGATCACGTCGTCCATCCGGCTGCCGGTCTCGACGAGCACCGAGGCGATGATGGTGAGCGAGCCCGCCTCCTCCGTGTTGCGGGCGGCGGCGAAGAGCTGCCGCGGCCTCTCCAGGGCGCGCACGTCGAGGCCGCCGGACCCGGTGCGGCCGGAGTTGCGCTGCGTGTTGTGGGCCCGCGAGAGCCGCGTGATCGAGTCCACGAAGAGGACGACATGGGTGCCCGCCTCGACGAGGCGCTTTGCGCGCTCGATGCAGAGGTCGGCGATCCTGATGTGGTTCTCGATCTGCTCGTCGTTTGACGAGGCCCAGATCTCCGCCGGCACGCTGCGCCTGAAGTCCGTGACCTCCTCGGGGCGCTCGTCGACGAGCAGGATCATCACGTGGCACTCGGGGTTGTTCTCGAGGATCCCGAGCGCCATGTCGCGCAGCAGGATGGTCTTTCCCGTGCGCGGCGGGGCGACGATCAGGCCGCGCGTGCCCTTGCCGATGGGGCAGAAGAGGTCGACGGCGCGCGTCGTCATCCTGCCGTCCTTCATCTCGAGCTTGAGGTGCTTGTCCGGGGAGACGGTGGTGAGCGCCGCGAAGTCGAGGCGGCCCCGGCGCTCCTCTAGCGGCAACCCGTCGACCGTCTCGATGAAGCGCATCTTGGGATTCGGAAAGCGGCCCTCGGGCGGAAACGCCGTTCCGCCTATCAGCGAGCCCGCCTTGAGCTTGAAGCGCCTGATGAGCTCCTTGGGCACGAACGTGTCCGTCGGCCGGCGCTTGCCCGCCTTCGACATGTCGAGCAGCTGGCCGTTTCCCCCCTTCGTCACGTCGATGTCGAGGATGCCCTCGACATGGATCGTGTTGTCAAACGCGGGGGAGGCCGGGCCGGGGCCCGCGGCCGCCCCCTGCGTGACGACGGGGTCCTGGGGGGACGCCGGAGGCTGTTCTGACGAGGCTGAAAGGGTTTTCTTATCCATACGAATTTAAGACAGGGTGCACCCGCGCTTGACGCTCAAAACTCAGGGGGGGATAGTGGCCCGTCTTTCGGACGCCCTAACCCCCAAATCAGCCACAACGTGACTGAACAGACGATTACCTCAATTTCCCGGGAAACCCGGGTTGTCAGGCCTTCGGCCGAGTTCAAAGCCCAAGCCAATCTTGGGAGCGGAGCCCTGTATAAAAGGCTCTACGCGGAATCTGTCAACTCTCCCGAGAAATTCTGGGGCCGCCAGGCCAGGGAGCTGCTGACCTGGGTCCGACCCTTTAAGAAGGTCCTGCGTTGGAAGTTGCCGCATGCCAAGTGGTTCGAAAGCGGCCGTCTCAACGTCGCGGCGAACTGCCTCGACCGCCACCTGGGCTCGGGCCGGGCGAACAAGGCGGCCATAATCTTCGAGGGGGAGCCGGGCGACATCCGCACGCTCACCTACCGCCAGCTTCACGACGAGGTCTGCCGGATGGCGAACGCCCTGGCGGGCCTCGGCCTGGTGGCGGGGGACCGCGCGGCGATCTACATGCCAATGGTCCCCGAGGCCGCGATCGCCATGCTCGCATGCGCGCGCCTGGGGGTGGTCCACACGGTGATCTTCGGCGGGTTCTCGAGCGAGTCGATCAAGGACCGCGTCAACGACTGCAAGGCGCGGATCATCATCACGGCCGACGGCGGCTGGCGCCGGGGCAAGATAATCGAGCTCAAGAGCGGGGTGGACAAGGCGGTTGAGCAGACCCCGAGCGTGGAGAGGGTGATCGTCCTTAAGCGGACGGGCCACGGCGTGGCGATGAAGGAGGGCCGCGACCTGTGGTGGCACGACCTTGTCTCCGGCGCGTCCGCCGTCCACAAGCCGCGGGCGTTCGGAGCCGAGCACCCGCTCTTCATCCTCTACACGAGCGGCTCGACGGGGAAGCCCAAGGGCGTCCTGCACACGAGCGCCGGCTACCTGCTCGGCGTCACGCTCACGACCAGGATCGTCTTCGACCTGAAGGAGGACGACGTCTATTTCTGCACGGCCGACGTGGGATGGGTCACGGGGCACAGCTACGTGGTCTACGGCCCGCTCTCGAACGGCGCGACGGTCTTCATGTACGAGGGCGCCCCCAACCACCCGGAGCCGGACCGGCTCTGGGGGCTGATCGACAGGCACCACGTGACGATCCTCTACACGGCCCCGACGGCGATCCGCGCGTTCATGCGCTGGGGCGACCACTACGTCAACCGCCACCGGCTCGATTCCCTG
>DATNLY010000110.1:0-4515 GCA_035602635.1 Opitutaceae bacterium
GGAGCGCGGTCAGCGAGCCCTTCCCGTCCAGGCGCGCCGCGCGCTCAAGGAGGCGGCTGTGGAGGGAGAACACGTCGCCGGGATACGCCTCGCGGCCGGAGGGGCGCTTGAGGATCAGCGAGATCTGGCGGTACGCCACGGCATGCTTGGAGAGGTCGTCATAGACTATCAGGGCGTCCATGCCGTTCTCCATGAACCACTCGCCCATGGCCGCCCCGGAGTACGGGGCGATGTACTGGTTCGCCGGGTTGTCGGCGGCCGGCGCGGCGACGATGATCGTGAACTCGAGGGCACCCGCGGCCTCCAGGGCCGATATCGTGCGCACGATGTTCGAGTTCTTCTGGCCGACCGCCACGTAGATCGAGTAGACCGGCCTGAAGTTCTTGTCGCCGGAGGCGAGCCCCACCTTGTTGATCTTCGCCTGGTTGATGATCGTGTCGATCGTGATGGTCGTCTTTCCCGTGCCGCGGTCGCCGATGATCAGCTCGCGCTGCCCGCGGCCGATCGGGATCATCGAGTCGATGGCCATGATCCCCGTGAAGAGGGGCTGGGAGACGGACTTGCGCACGATGATGCCGGGCGCGATCCTTTCCACGGGATAGGCCTCCGTGGCGTCGATCGGGCCCTTGCCGTCGACCGGATTGCCGAGAGCGTCGACGGTGCGGCCCAGGAGCGCCTTGCCGACGGGCACGGAGAGGAGCTTGCCGGTCGTCGTGACCTCGTCGCCCTCCTTGAGCTGGGCTATGTCCCCGAGGATGACGCAGCCGACCTCGTCCTCCTCGAGGTTGAGCGCGATGCCTATCGCGCCGCCCGGGAACTGGACCATCTCGTTGTACATCACGTCCGAGAGGCCGTCGATCTTGGCGACGCCGTCGGCGACCGTGCGGATGTTGCCGGTGTTCTTCTTCACCGCCCTGCTGGAGAGCTTGGCGATCTGCTGTTCAATTTGTTCGAGGACGGTGCTCATGGAGCGGTGATTGGGATGGAGGTTATATTGAAATTAATGGGCCGCTGTCAGACCGAGGATGCGAGCGCTGCGAGCTGGCCCGCGATGGACGACTCGTAGATGTCGTCGCCGATGTGCACGCGAAGGCCGGCGAGCAGCCCGGCGTTGGGCCTTGCGGTGGCGGTGACCGCGCGCCCGTATCTCCGGGTCATCGCGGCCGCGATCGCCGACAGCATCGCGTCGTCGACCGCGCCCGCGTGCTCGACGATCGCCTGGCCCTTCGCGACCTCGGTCGCGATGAGCCTGTAATAGGCCTTCAGCACCATCACAGGGTTTGGCGTCTCGTGCTTCTCGATGTATTCGAGGACGCCGGCGACGCGGTCGCCGGAGACGGCGCCATCGACCAGGCTCAGGGAGAAGAGCTGGCGGGCGAACTGCTGGGCGATCTTAGCGTGGGAGGCCATTCGTTCGGAGGCGCGGGATCAGACGCTGTTGAGCTCGCGCGAGGCGGACTCGGTGTAGCGGTTGCGGTCGCTGTCCGAGAGTTCCCTCGACAGCACGCGCTGGGTGGTCTCGACGACGAGGCGGGCGATCTCCGTCCGGGCCTCAGCGAGCATCTTCTTCTTCTCGAGGTCGATGACCTGCTGGGCCCTCACGATGATCTCGCCGGCCTTGGCGGCGCTTTCCTGGGTCTGCTTGTCCAGGAAGTCCTTCGCGGATTTCCTGGCCTCGTCGATGATCCTCGAGGCCTCGACCTGCGCCTTCTTCGCGCTTGCCACGCTCTCCTGCTGGACCGCCTCGAGCTTGGCCTTCATGTCGTCGGCGTACTGCAGGCCCGACGAGATCTTCTTCTGGCGCTCGTCGAGGGTCGCCAGCACCGGCTTGAACGCGAACCTCCACAGGACGAACGCGACAATCGAGAAGTTCAGTATCTGGGCGAGGAGGAACGGCCAGCTGATGCCGAAGTTCTTGGTGATGCCGCTTATTCCGCTTGCGGCCGCGGGAGCCTCGGTCTGGGCAAGGAGGGCGAGGTGGGTGAGCATGGCGATCGTTGGGAAAGGGGCCGTGCCGGCGCCGGGCGCCGGCACGGAGTTTTACTTGATGAAGAGGGCGTAGAAGGCGACCGCCTCCGCGAGGGCCATGCCGATGATGGCCTGGACGAGGATCTTCGTGGAAGCCCCGGGATTGCGGCCCACGGCCTCCGCGGCCTTGAAGCCGACGAGGCCCACGCCTATCGCGGCGCCGAGGCAGCCGAGACCGCCCTGGATGCTTCCTGTCATTTCAGCGATTACTGAGTTCATTGTGATGTATTTTGTTTTGGTGGATTGCCGCCGTCCGCGCGCTTGGCACGGTCCCGGCGGGAAATTTGTTGCCTAATGAGAGGCCTCCGCATGCGCGTCCGCATGATCGTCCCCGTGGTTGCAGATCAGGCCGATGTACACGCTCACGAGGAGCGTGAACACGAAGGCCTGCACGAAGCCTATGAGCAGCTCGAGGAGGTAGAACGGCGCGGGCAGGCCCCATTTCTGCATCCCGCTCATCGCATGCATCAGGCTCTCGCCGCCGAACACGTTGCCGAATAGCCGAAGCGAGAGCGATATCGGGCGGAACAGTATGGAGATCACCTCGATGACGCCGACGAGGAAGAAGATGACAAAGAGGGGGTAGTATATCACGGCGGGCACCTCGCTCCTGTCCGCCTTGTTGCCGAAGATGTCCTTCAGCACGAACATCGGCCCCGCGTACCGCATGATGAAGTAGAACCAGCCGGCAATCGCCACGCAGGAGAGGGCGAGCGTGCCGTTGAGGTCCGCGTTGCCCGGGCGGATCAGCTCCATCCATTCGCCGCTCTTGTGGTCCACCATGTAGATGGTCCCCACGCCAGGGAACAGGCCGCTCCAGTTCTGGATCAGGATGAACGTGAAGAGGCAGATCAGGAGCGGGAAGGTGGGCTTTGCCACCTTGGGGCCGACGATGGGCGACGTCAGCTCGAGGATGTTCTGGACAAGCATCTCGACCACGGCCTGGGCCCGCGTTGGGATCAGCTTTGGGCGCTTGATGGCGAGGCGGATGGCGATGATGAGGACCAGGGCCACAACCCAGCTGGTGATCATGCTGTTCGTGACCGGAAGCGGCCCGAGCCTAAAGAGGGCCTGTGCTGACGTCTCCACTCCCCCGCCCTCGGCGGCAAACGCGGGAACCCCGGTTGAAGCTGAAAGGAAAAGGAGGGCGAGCTTAGAGACTCGGGACATTGATCGGGAAGGCAGCTGAACGCGTGGAAACGTGTAGTGGTAGGCAATGGCCCCTTGCTCCGTCAACAACCGAAAAGTTAAAAGCTTTGGAAGGGCCCGGCAGCGGGGCGGTTTCAGGTTTTTGCCGGGTTCCGCGTCTTGCCTATCGTGATGATTGCCACCGCTCCAATGATGATCGCGGCAGCGACGACAATCCGCAGGCTCATGGGCTCGCCCAGGACAGCCCATCCGAGGAAGACGGCCACGACAGGGTTCACATAGGCGTATGTGGAAACCTTCGCGGGAGTGCTGTGCTCGAGGAGCCAGACGTAGACCGGGTAGGCTATGATTGACCCGACGAGCACGAGGTAGGCAAAGGCCAGCCACGAATGCGGGCTCACCGCGGCAAATCCAAGCCTGCTGCCCTCCCCTAACATCCATCCTGTGAGCAACATCGAGGCGCTTCCGCTCACCATCTGCATTGCCGAGGCCATCATGAGGGGTGTCCCCGTCCTGGAGTGCTTGCTGTAAAGCGATCCAATCCACCAGCTTACGCTGGCCAGGAACAATGCCGCGACGTCCGCGGCATGGGGGCGATAACCTGTGGGGAGGCCCCCGGGACCGACAAGGAGCGCGACGCCGGCGATTCCCACCATCACGCCGGCCGCAAGGATCGCGGTGGGCCGCCTTCCACCGGGCCGAACCCAGTCCAGTATGACCATGATGAGCGGGGAGGCGCCCAGGATAAGGGAGGTGATGCCCGAGGGGGTCCTTTGCTCGGCCCATGAGACGAGCCCATTGCCCCCAAGGAGCAGGAACACCCCGATCAGGACCTGGTCGCGCCATTGCTGGGCCGTCGGCCACGCTGCGCCGCGCAACTTCAGGAAGGTAAATATCAGGACCCCTGCCACGGCGAACCGCATCCCGGCCATGAGAAACGGCGGCATCGTCTCAACCGCCACCCGGATCCCAAGGTAAGTGCTTCCCCAGATCAGATAGATGGCTGCAAAGGCGAGGATGAGCGAGCCGCGCGACGGCGTTGCCCGAACCCCCGGCCCGCCGGCCGGATCAGCGCCTGCGCTCATACTCCATGTACGCGGCCGTGGCTGCGGCGGCTTCATCCCCTAGGAGGCGGCCCACGAGATGCAGCGAGCAATCGATGCCCGCCGAGATGCCGGCGGAGGTGAGGAGACGCCCATTGTCGTGAAAGCGCGCGGACGGGTCGACACTGGCCCCCGGGGCCAGCTCGCGCAGGCGGTCGATCGCCTGGTGATGGGTCGTCACGCGGAGCCCGTCGAGCAGGCCCGCCTTCGCGAGGAGCAGGGAGCCCGTGCAGAC
>DATNLY010000123.1:0-3865 GCA_035602635.1 Opitutaceae bacterium
GGGGGGGGGTAACGGACCGTTGAGCTATCGGAAAGGCCGGGGCATTCCGAGCCTTATTGGCCCGGAGGACGCCATGCCCCGCCCCGCGCAAGATGGGCCCCCGCCGGCTTCCCCCGGGCGAATGCGCGTCAGGCCACCCGGGCCTGGGGAAGAAGCGCGTTCCGGCCCGCGCGCGCAAGGCCGGGGGCCCCCTGGGGAAATAGCCGGCCGTCCGAGCCGCGGACCCGCTCCCTGGCCGTCACTGCGCCGGCATTCCTGGCCGCATGCCTGCACGCAAGGTCGCAGCGGTCGCATGCCCCGCATCCGTTCCCGGGGGAAGCACGGAGTTCGGGCAGACCCGGCATGGCTCCCTCAGGGCTTGCGCTCCAGGGCCTCGAGCCTGGCCTCGAGCCTGGCAATCCTGGCCTTCTTTTTACCGCCGGACTTGCACGCGTTTACCATGACGGCGCCGGCGGCGGCCCCGACGATGAAGGGGACCAAGGGGAAGAAGATCCGGACGAAGGCGAGCATGTGAGTCATCCTTTTGCTGGGAAATGAGGGAATTGCTATGGCAACGAAAGGGATGACGCCCCCGGTGCCCGCCGGTTACAACCGCGCGGGCTTGTCTACGGGACTCCTTTGATGCATTCCGGGAAGACGATCTTGACCTCCCATTCCCCACGGCGTGCCGGACTGCTCCTGATCGCCTCGGCGGCGCTGACGGGTCCGTTCACGGCGGCGGCGGACGGCCCCTATGTGTCCCTGTCGGCCTCGGGCACCTGGCAGGACAATGTCACCAATGCGCCCTCCGGCGACGGGACGAGGTCGGCCTTTGACGCGGAGTCGGGCGTGACCGTGTCCTGGCTGCGATCCCTGGATTTCTCGACGATTCTCTCGGCGGGCGTGGCGTCGGACGTGGACATCTCGGCCACGTACCGCGGGCTGGACAGCCTGGGCGTCGTTCCAAGCCTGGAGTTGCGCCACAAGGCGGGCATCGGGCCGCTTGCGACCGTGCTCCACGCGGGCCTCGAGGGGCAGCTCGTGGGCTTCACCGACCCCGAGCGCAGCAACATGGGGGCCGCAATCCTGCTCGGCCTCTCGCAGCGCCTTGACGAGGCCCTTCAGTTCGCCGTCGACGGCCGGCTTGGGAGCTATGACGCCAGGGACATCGTCTTCACCGGCAGCTATGCGAGCCTGAGGGCCGCCCTGAACTGGGACGTCGACTCCATATGGCGGATCAAGCTGCTGGGGGGATGGCGAAACGGCGACTCGGTCTCCGACTACGCCGCCGTGCGCACAGCCACGGGCTGGGGCCCGGTCGACAAGGGGGCCTATAACCTGCCGGGGGCCTGGCACTACGTCAGGACGTTCAACGACCCGTTCGTCGCCTACCGGGTAAGCGCCGTCACCTGGTCCGACGGCATATCGGTCTCGCCGGCAATCGGGCCAAACTCCGCCGTCACCCTTCAGTTTATGCGCTACGACACCCGGGGCCGCGACCGCTACGTCAACAACGCCGTGACCGCGAGCGTCTCGCACCGCTTCTGATGCCCACGCTCCGCATACTTGCCTCCGCCACGCTCCTGGCAGCGTCCGCCCTGGGCGCCCACGCCTCCGGCACGGTGAGGGTCGTCACCAAGGACCCCGCCGGAATGCCGGTCGCCGACGCCGTGGCGTACGCGACCCCGCTCGATTCGCCCGCGCCGGTCCAGCCGCCCGCCGAGCCGGTGGCCATCATCCAGAAGGGCCAGGAATTCATCCCGTACGTGACGCCGATCGTCGTCGGCACCCGGGTCGTCTTCCCGAACAGGGACAACGTCCAGCACCACGTCTACTCCCTCTCGCCGGCCAAGAAGTTCGAGATACCCCTGTATATCGGGGAGTCGTCGGCGACGATCGTGTTCGACCGCCCGGGGGCCGTGACGCTCGGGTGCAACATCCACGACTGGATGGTCGCCTATGTCTTCGTGCTCTCGACGCCCTACTTCTTGAAGACCGGGGCGCAGGGGACCGCCGACATCGGGGGCCTCCCGCCCGGCCGCTACCGCCTCGAGGTCTGGCACCCCCGCCTCGCCGGCAGGGTGGAGAGGGAGCTCACGGTCGCCGCCGCGGGCGACACGACCCAGGTCGTCTCGGTGACCCTCCGGCCGGACCGCCGCATCCGCCGCGCGCCCGACTCGGGCGCGGCCGACTACAAGTAGGCGCGCGCTTGGGAACCACCGGATTCAGGCTGCCCCAGTTCCGCCGGTTCGGCAGCCGGCTTCTCATCCTCATCGTCGGGATTGTCGCGGTCGCCCAGGTGGCAAACTACGCCCTCGTCAGGTCCGCAAACCGCCGGAACGCCGTGGACCGCATCCACGGGGACCTGAACCAGGGGGCGCTTCTCTTCTCGAGGAGGATCGGCGCGAGGCTCGACGAGCTCGCGGGCCGCGCCGCCCTCATGTCGGACGACTACTCGATCCGCCAGCTCCTCCTCAAGGAGCAGCCCGACTCGGCCACCATCCGCTCCGCCCTCAACTCCTACAAGGGGCGCATGGGCGTCCCCTTCATGGCGCTCTTCACGCCCGAGGGATCCAGGATAGGGGACACGGGCGGCGCCCTTCCCGACGCGGCCCTCGGGCCCTTCCAGGACCTGGTCAGGGTCGCGTCCGCCGCCGAGGACCCCATGGCCAAGGGCTTCGCCCGGCTTCCGCCGGGCGGCCCCGGCGGGAACCTCTACGCCCTCCTCGTCATGCCCATCTACGCCCCGAGGCCGGAGATCGTCGCATGGATCGGGCTCGCCCTTCCGATCGACCGCGCGTTCGCCTCCGAGCTGCGGGCGGACACCCGGCTCGAGGTCACCTTCTACTACGGTCTCTCCGGGGAGATGCAGCCCGTTGAGTCGACGCTCCCGGAGGCCAACGCGAGGTCGATGGCCCCTTCCCTCCTCGACACCGGGATCAGGGACGTGCAGGTCGGCGGCGAATCGTACGTGACGGCCTACCGCCCCCTCCTCCCCCTCCTGACGCCCGGCCGGGCGGCTATCGCCCTCCAGAGGTCCCTCGAGGCCGAGCTCGCCCCGTCCCGCGCCCTGGAGCGGTTCCTCCTGGTCCTCCTGCTTCTCTCGCTCTGCGCGGCCTCGCTCATCGCGCCGGTGTTCGCGCGCAACCTGAGCCGGCCGCTGCGCGCCCTCAGGGACCACACGGAGGTCATCGCGCGCGGGGAGTATTCCCGGCACCTCGACCTGGACCGCCGGGACGAGATCGGCCAGCTCGCGACCGCCTTCAACAGGATGAGCGACGGCCTCGCCGAGAGGGACCGGGTCCGCGACCTCCTCGACAAGAACGTCTCCCCCGAGGTCGCGGCGCAGCTCATGCGGGACGGGGGCGCCCTCGGCGGCGAGGAGCGCGAGATCACGGTGCTCTTCGTGGACCTGAGGAGCTTCACCCGGCTGAGCCAGGCGATGCCGCCCCGGGACGTCCTCCTGCTCCTGAACCGCTTCTTCGACCGGATGAGCGGGATCGTGGAGATCTACCACGGGGTCGTGGACAAGTACATCGGCGACGCCATCATGGCGCTCTTTGGCGCGCCCGTGGCCCACCCGACCCACGCCGACTGCGCGATCCTCGCCGCGCTCGAGATGAAGTCCGCGCTCGCCCGGCTGAACGCGGAGCTCACCACGGAGGGGCGCGCCAACCTCTCGTTTGGGATCGGGATCAACACGGCCCGGATCATCGCCGGCAACATCGGCTCGTCGCGCAGGCTGAACTACTCGGTGGTCGGGGACGGCGTGAACGTCGCCGCGCGCCTCCAGGACCTGACGCGCATGTCGCAGTTCCGGGCGGACATACTCGTCAACTCGACGACCCTCAAGGCGGCAAAGGGGCGCTACAGGGTGCGCGCGCTG
>DATNLY010000119.1:0-8290 GCA_035602635.1 Opitutaceae bacterium
GGTCACCGTGGCAGACATCCACGACAAGCTTGTGGCCGCCGGGATCACGATCGACCGCAAGCGGATCCACCTGTACACCCCGGTCAAGACGCTCGGCAAGCACACGGTCAAGGTGAAGCTGCACAGCGACGTTTCCGTCGAGCTTCCCTTTGACATCGTCTCCGAGAACCCGATCGAGCCCTCGGCCGACGAGAAGGCCGCCGAGGAGAAGAAGAACAGGAAGGTTGAGCCGCGGAGGTAGCCTCCCGGCCCCCTGCGACAACGACCGCCTCGGGTTGCCCGGAAACGGGGGCGCCCGGCCGACCCCCTGAATGGCCGAAGAAAAGAGCAATCCCCCCCAGCGCCCGGGCGCGTCGGCGGCCGGGCGGGGGATGCCGCACAGCATCGAGGCCGAGGAGTACCTGCTGTCCTGCTGCCTCATTGACGGAGCCGAGGTCGTCGCGCGCTGCCTGGAGGCGGGGATCACGCCAGAGTCCTTCTTCGCCCCGGCCCACGGGATCGTCTTCGAGAAGCTGCGCGACCTCTCCAACAGGGGCGCCCCGATCGACGTCGCCGTGCTGGGCGAGGAGCTGAAGACCGCGAAGCAGCTCGATTCGATCGGCGGGTACGCCTTCCTGACCCGCGTCAGCGGGAGCATCCCCACCACGGCGCAGGCCGGTTACTTCATCGAGAGGGTGCGCGAGCAGCACCTGCTGCGCGAGATCATCCGCTCCGCCACGGGGGCCGTCGAGGACTGCTTCAACTTCACCGGGGGGATCAACGAGTTCGTGGACCAGGTCGAGCAGCGGATATTCGCCGTCACCCAGAGCCGGGTGAGCGAGAGCGCCAAGCCGATGAGCGACCCTACCAAGGAGGCGATGAACGTCATCCACAAGATGATGATGAAGAAGGGCGAGATGACCGGCGCCCCCTCGGGCTTCCACGACCTGGACCGGCTGACCTTCGGCTTCCAGCGCCAGGAGATGATCGTCCTGGCGGCGCGGCCCTCGATGGGAAAGACCTCGTTCGCGCTCAATGTCGCCGAGGCGGTCACGCTCCCCAAGCGCGGGAGCGCATTCCCGACGCTCATCTTCTCCCTCGAGATGAGCGGCGCGCAGCTTGCGCTTCGCATGCTCTGCTCGAGGGCGCGGGTGAACATGAAGCTCCTTCGCGACGGCCTCCTCTCCAAGAACGGGGACGAGCAGCAGCGGCTGGTGGCCGCGGCAGACGAGTTCTCGAAGGCGCCGCTCTTCATTGATGACTCAAGCAGCCTGTCGATCATGCAGTTGCGCGCAAAGGCCAGGCGGGTCCACGCCCGCAACAAGCTGGGCCTCATCATCGTCGACTACCTCCAGCTGCTCAGCCCGACCGACTCGAGGGTGCCCCGCGAGCAGCAGGTGGCCGAGGCTTCCCGCGGATTAAAGGCGCTTGCGAAGGAACTTGACGTCCCGGTCGTTGTATTAAGCCAGCTTAACCGCTCTTCCGAGAAGGAAAACCGCGCACCCAGGCTTGCCGACCTGCGCGAGTCCGGATCGATCGAGCAAGACGCCGACGTGGTGCTTATGCTTGCCCGACCCAAGGATGCAGATGAGAAATTTCAGGTGGCCGCCGATTCGGCGGAGTTAATCGTTGCCAAACAGCGAAACGGGCCGGTAGGAGAACTGCGCCTGACCTTCCTCAAGGACATCACACGTTTTGAAAACTATACCCCGTAATAAATTGATCTACAGGGTATTGCGTATTTTTGTGGCCCTTTGTTCGGTTGCGGGTGCGGCCCGGCTGTGCGCGCAGGACACCAGCGGGGCTCCGGAGCTGGGCGCGGCCACCCCCCCGACCTACAGGATCGGCACGATCGCCGTGAAGTTCGTGGGCACCGCAAGCGTCAACGAGCAGGTCGTCCGGGCCAACATGCAGGTGCGCGAGGGCGGAGACCTTGACGAGACGATGCTCGATCGGGACATCCGCGCCCTCTACAAGACGGGGCTCTTCGAGTTCATCGAGATCAAGCGCGAGACCGTCGACGCGCACACGGTCAACCTCGTGGTCGAGGTCACCCCGAAATACCGCGTGCTCGAGATCAGGTACGAGGGCAACAAGGCCTATAACGCGAAGAGGCTCGGGGGCCAGATCAAGTCCACCCCCAACACCGTGCTCGACGAGCGCCAGGTGAAGGAGGACGCCGAGAAGCTGAAGGAGTACTACCAGAAGCTCGGGTACAACCAGGTCTCGGTCAGCTACACGATCACCCGCGACCGCGCGACGGGGCTCGGGTCGGTCGTCTTCAGGATCCGGGAGGGAAGGCGGGTCAAGATCAGGGACATCAGGTTCACCGGGAACGCACACATCAAGGTGAAGACGCTGCGCGCCCAGATGGAGACCAAGAAGTGGTGGATATTCTCATGGCTGACGGACACGGGCCGGTTCAAGGACGACGACTTCCAGGACGACCTGGACAAGCTGAGGGACTTCTACCGCGAGCACGGCTACCTGGATGTCGAGATCCCCGAGGAGCGGATCGTCTTCGCCTATCCCAAGCCGGGCAGCCTGGTGATCACGATAGCGGTCGAGGAGGGCCGCCAGTACCGGATCGGGACGGTCACGATCTCGGGCAACAAGCTCCATTCGACCCTGCTCCTGAAGCGCGTGGCTTCGCTCTATGCGAAGCCCGGCTCGGTGTTCTCCCCGTCGGGGGTCGACAAGTCGGTCGAGCGGATCGAGGACTACTACGGCAAGGACGGGTACCTGGACACGCGCGTCCGGGTGACCCGCAGGCCCAACCTGAAGACCAACGACATCGACCTGGAATACGTGGTCGACGAGAGCGAGAAGTTCAACATCGAGTCGATCCAGATCGAGGGCAACACCAAGACGAAGAGCGTCGTCATCGTCCGGGAGCTTATCCTCGGCCCGGGGGACGTGTTCGACAAGGTCCGGATGAAGATCAGCAAGAACCGGCTGCAGAACACCCGGTTCTTCGACGACGTCGACATCACCGACCAGGACACGAACATCCCCGGCAGGCGGGACATGCGCATTGCCGTGAAGGAGGGGCGCACGGGGTCGTTCTCCTTCGGCGCGGGCTACAGCTCCCTTGAGCGCGCGACGGTCTTCGCCACGATCCAGCAGACCAACTTCGACCTCTTCAACCGGCGCTCGCTCTTCCAGGGCGACGGCCAGAAGTTCAGCATCAAGGTCTCGATTGGCCAGCTTTCCAACGAGGCCGTCCTCAACTTCGAGGAGCCGTACCTCTTCGAGAAGGCGCTCGCGTTCGGCTTCAGCCTGTTCCGGGAGAACTCCGACTACGTAAGCAGCTTCTACCAGGAGCTCGACCTCGGCGGCCAGGTCTACCTGCGCAAGCACCTCTTCGGGCTCTTCACGGGCACGCTCAGCTACCAGTACGAGATCGTGGAGATCAACAATGTCAGCACCTCCGCGTCGTCCCTCATCACGACCTTCGGGGGCAGGCACGACATCTCCACGGTGAGCTTCGAGATGGTCCGCGACACCCGCGACAAGATCGTCAGCGCCACGTCCGGCAACCGCATCGACATCATCCTGTCGGATTCGGGCGGCGTCCTCGGGGGCACCGACAACTTCTACAGCATGGAATTCCGCGGGTCCCAGTTCTTCAAGGTTTTCGACACGCAGACCCAGGTGCTGGAGCTGCTCCTGCGCGGAGGCGTGAAGGAGAACTACGGCAGCACGCTCGTACTGCCGTATTACGACTCGTGGTACCTGGGGGGGCCCAACGACTTGCGCGGCTTCGCCTACCACGAGGTCAGCCCCCGCGATGTCTTCGGGGAGCCCGTCGGGGGCAGGACCTACGGGATGTTCACGGCGGAGTACTCGGTCGAGATCGTGGATCCCATCCGGTTCGCCGTGTTCTACGACGCCGGGTTCGTGAACGCGGGCGCCTACGACTTCAACCCCAGCAACTACAACGACGACTTTGGCATAGGGCTGCGCCTCATGGTCGCCGGCTCGCCGCTCAGCCTCGACTACGGCATCCCCATCAAGGGCGACAAGTTCAACCGGCAGGGCGGGCAGTTCAATTTTTCGTTTGGCACGCGCTTCTAAATCCGATCTGATTGCCCCTCACACCCTTCGTTTACATCCCATGAAGAAACCCATTCAGTCCATGTTCGCCGTCGCGGCGCTCGCCCTCTCGGCCCTGGCGGCGCAGGCCCAGACGGCCCCCAAGATCCTCGTCGTCGACCTCGCCAAGATCTTCGACACCCACTACAAGACCCAGGAGCAGCAGGCGAAGCTCCAGGCGGACGAGGCGAAGGCCCAGGACCAGCTTTCCGCGATCACGAAGGAGGGCGAGGCCCTTGTGGCGGAGTACAAGGACCTCGACGACCTGACCAAGAGCGCCACCGCCTCGGTGGACGCCAAGGACAAGGCGCAGGCGGACGAGCAGAAGAAGGCCGAGGAGATCAACCAGAAGCGCCAGGAGCAGCAGGCGTTTGTCACGAACACCCAGCGCACGCTCCAGCAGCGCTTCCAGACTTTCAAGACGCTGATGATCGAGGAGATCTCCAAGACCGCGGTCGACATCGCCAAGGCGCATGGCGCCACGTTCCTGCTGGACAAGTCGGGCCCGACCCTGGTCGGCGTCTCGAACGTCCTCTACTTTGAGCCGGACCTCGACATCACCGACGAGGTGATCGCGGCGATCAACAAGGACCGCCCGGCCGTGACGCCGACGCCGACCGCGGCCGCGGCCACCTCGGACGCCCCAAAGATCACGGTGCCCTCCATGCCGGCGGGCAACTAGGAGCGGCCCCGGCCGGCCCCTGATTTCAGGCCGAACCCCGCTTGCGTTGAGCAGGCGGGGTTCTTTGTCTATGGCCCATGAAGGTCTCGTTCACCCAGGCTGACATCGCGGCCATAGCGGCCCCCGTCCGTACCGTGGGCGCGACCAAGGAGGTCATCCGCGGCATCGCGTCCCTCGCCTCGGCAAAGGCGGGGGACATCTCGTTCCTGGGCAACCCCAAGTACAGGCCGGCGGTCGCCTCGACCCGCGCGTCCATCGTGCTGCTGCCCCCGGACTATAAGGGGGAGCCGGGCCCGAACCAGGTGCACATGCTCGTGGACAACCCGTCGGCAGCCCTCGCTCGGCTCTGCTCGCGGGTGGAGCAGACGCTCTGGCCCAGGCCCGCGCCGGGGATCCATCCCACGGCGGTGGTCGCCCCGGACGCGTCGGTCGCCGCGTCCGCGACCGTGGGCCCCCTTTGCGTGGTCGAGCGGGGCGCCAGGATAGGCGAGGGGGCCCACCTGCAGTCCCAGGTCTTCGTGGGCAGGGGGTCCGCGGTCGGCCGGGACTGCTGGCTCATGCCGGGGGTCGTCATCTGCGCCGAGTGCACGCTCGGGGACCGCGTGAGGCTCCACCCGGGCGTCGTGGTGGGGTCGGACGGCTTCGGGTACGAATTCGTCTCGGGCCGCCACGAGAAGGTGCCGCAGGTGGGCACTGTCGTGATCGGCGACGATGTCGAGATCGGGTCCAACTCGACGATCGACCGGTCGCGCTTTGAGAGGACGCTCATCGGCGAGGGAACGAAGATCGATAACCTGGTGCAGGTGGGCCACAACGTGGTGATCGGCAGGCACTGCCTCATCTGCGCCCACGTGGGCATTGCCGGCAGCGTGACGCTGCAGGACTATGTGGTCGTGGGGGGACAGGCCGGCATCGCCGGGCACATCACGATCGGAACGGGAGCGCAGATCGCCGCCAAGTCCGGCGTGAAGGACGACATTGCCCCCAAGAGCTCGGTATGGGGCTCCCCGTGCCTCCCGCTCCTGCTTGAGCAGAAGATCATCATCCTGCGGGGCCGCCTGCCCGAGCTCTTCAAGCGCGTTGACGCGCTCGAGAAGAAGGCCGGGCTGAAGAAGGGCTAGGGACCCGGCGGGGGCAGCTCGCCCAGGCGGATGCAGGCCGCCTCGCGGCCGGGTCCCGCGGGAACAAGCGGGGGCACCGCCAGGCGGCAGCGGTCGATTGCGTGCGGGCAGCGGGGGTGGAACGCGCACCCTGGCGGCGGATTGATCGGGGACGGGGGATCGCCCGCCAGGACGATCCGCCTGCGGGTCCGCTCGATCCTGGGGTCGGGCACGGGTATCGCGCTCACGAGGGCGCGCGTATAGGGGTGCTGGGGCCTGTCGATCACGTCGGCCGCGGGGCCGAGCTCGACAATCTTGCCGAGGTACATCACGGCCACGCGGTCGGAGATGTGGCGCACCACCGAGAGGTCGTGGGCGATGAAGACGAGGGCCACCCTCATGTCGCGGCAGAGCTTGGAGAGGAGGTTCAGGATCTGCGCCTGGATCGACACGTCGAGCGCCGAGACGGGCTCGTCCGCGACGATGATCTTCGGCCGCAGCGCCAGGGCGCGCGCTATCGCTATGCGCTGGCGCTGGCCTCCCGAGAATTCATGCGGGTACTTCCGGGCGAACCGGGGGGCCAGCCCCACGATCCTCATGAGCTCGTCGACCTGGCCCTGGACCTCCCCCGGGCCGCAGATGCCGTGGACAAGGAGCGGCTCCGCCAGGGTCGCGTGGACGGTCATCCTCGGGTTAAGGGACGCGTAGGGGTCCTGGAATATCATCTGCAGGTCGCGGCGCTCGGCGAGCATCTCGGCTCGCGTCGCCTCTCCCAGGTGGCGCCCGTTCAGGATGATCATCCCGCCGGTGGCGGGGACGAGCTGCAGGATCGTGCGCGCGAGCGTGGACTTGCCGCAGCCGGACTCGCCGACAAGGCCGAGCACCTCCCCCTGGCGGACCGAGAGAGTGACCCCGTCGACCGCGCGCACGGCCCCCGTCTGGCGCCTGACAAGGAAGCCCCTGTGGACCGGGAAGTAGGTCCTCACGTCCCGCAGCTCGAGGATGTTGTCGGGCATCGCTGGGGGGTTCAGGCGCCGGCCACGATCTCGCCCGACAGGACGCGGACGCAGGCGTGGGAGTGGCCGGGCGAGACCTCGGTCAGCGCCGGCACGGCCGCGCTGCAGGCCTCGGCCGCGTACTCGCAGCGCGCGGCGAACGCGCACCCCGGCATGGGCTTTGAGACGTCCGGCGGCAGGCCCGGGATCGTGAAGAGCTAGCGGCCCTTGGGCTGGAGCGCCGGTATCGAGCGCTGGAGCGCCCGGGTGTAGGGGTGGAGCGGCCTGTGGAAGAGTTCCTCGGCGCCGGCCGTCTCCATGATCCTGCCCCCATACATCACCTGGACCTGGTCGCAGAGGCCCGCGACGACGCCGAGGTCGTGCGTGACGAATATGACCGCCATCCCCAGCTCGCGCTGCAGCCTGCGGATGAGGTCGAGGATCTGGGCCTGGACGGTGACGTCGAGGGCGGTCGTGGGCTCGTCCGCGATCAGGAGCTCCGGGCGGGTGATGAGGGCCATCGCGATCATGACGCGCTGGCGCATGCCGCCGGAGAATTCGTGGGGGTAGAAGTGGATCCGCTGGGCGGCGTCGTTGATCCCCACGGCCTCCATCATCTCCAGCGCCCGCGCCATGGCCTCCCGCCTGGTGGTCCTCCCGTGGATGAGGAGCGGCTCTATGACCTGCTCGGAGATCCTCATGTACGGGTTGAGCGAGGTCATGGGGTCCTGGAATATCATCGAGACCCGCCTTCCGCGGATCGCGCGGGCCACCCTGGGGCTGCAGCGCAGCAGGTCGACGCCGTCGAACATGGCCGAGCCGCTCTCAATCCTGCCGGGAGGACGCGGGACCAGTCCCATGATCGAGTAGCACGTGACCGACTTCCCCGACCCCGACTCGCCCACGATCCCGAGCGTCTCCCCGCGCTCCACCGAGAAGCTCACGCCGTCGACCGCGCGGTAGACGCCGTTCCTCGTGTGGAAGTGCGTGCGCAGGTCGGTGACGGCGAGGAGCGGCATCGGGCGCGGCTAGGGTGTCCCGGTCAGGCCCGCGATGGCAAGTTTCCCACCGCGTCGACGACCTGCCCGGGCAGCAGGTCCCCAAGCGAGCCGCCCCCCGTCGGCGGGCAGCCGGGCGGCTGCAGGACCACGGAAGGCGAGGCGAACACGGGGCCCGTCCGGATGGGGTTGGTCGGGCCGAAGAGCCCGATGAGCGGCACGCCCAGGGCGTTGGCAAGGTGCATGCCCCCGGTGTCGTTCGAGACGAGCAGGCGGCACCGCGCGAGGCCCGCCGCAAACTCGACGAGGCTGGTGCGCCCCGCCTGGTTCGCGACGCGGCCCGGATCGAACCCGGCGCAGACCTGCGCCGCGATTGCCGCGTCGGCGGGCGTCCCGAAGACGACAAACTGCTCGGCGGGAAGCGCCTCGACGAGGCGGCGC
>DATNLY010000148.1:0-2242 GCA_035602635.1 Opitutaceae bacterium
AGATCGACATCGTCAGCCCCCGGCTGCTGGTCGCCCTTGGCGCCACGGCCGCGAAGGGCCTCCTCGGCCCGCGCTCCTTTGGGGCCCTGGGGGAGGTCCGGGGCAGATGGCACGATTTTGGCGGCAGGCCCCTCATGGTCACCTACCATCCGAGCTATATCCTGCGGAACCCGACCCCCCGCACCAAGCGCCTCATATGGGAGGACCTGCTCAGGGTGATGGAGAAGGCGGGCCTTGCGATTTCCGAGAAGCAACGGAATTTCTTCAACTCGCAATGAGACCGGTCCGCATCCTGTTCGCCGCCGCCCTGGCCGCATTCTGCCCGTCGGGGCACGCCGACGAGGGCTTTGACTTCGAGATACTTCGCTACCAGGCCAAGATGCTCGCCAACCGGCCCTACTCGCCCGGCAGGAGCACGGTCCCCGAGGCGCTGCTCAGGCTCACCTACGACCAGTACCGCGACATCCGCTTCCGTGCGGACGAGGGGCTGTGGCACCGGGACCGCCTGCCGTTCGAGCTCCAGTTCTTCCATCCCGGCTTCAACTTCGACAGGACGGTCCAGATCAGCGTCATCAGCGGCCAGTCCGTCGACCCGGTCTCGTTTTCCCCGGAGATGTTCGACTACGGCTCGAACCGGGTCCCCAGCGTGTCGTCGAAGATGGGATTCGCCGGGCTGAAGATCCTCTATCCGCTCAACAAGCCGGGCGACGAGCTCGGGGCGTTCCTTGGAGCCAGCTATTTCCGATTCATCTGCCAGCGGGCGGTCTACGGTCTGTCGGCCAGGGGCCTCGCCATCAACACGGGCGGGCCCGCCAGCGAGGAGTTTCCGTCCTTCCGGGAGTTCTGGGTGGAGCGGCCGGCCGCCGACGCGAGGACCCTCACCGTGTACGCCCTCCTCGACGGGCCGAGCGCGACGGGCGCCTACAAGTTCTTCATCACGCCTGGGGCCGAGACGGTGACCCAGGTCCATGCGGTCGTCTATTGCCGCGCGGACCCGGGGGTCCTTGGGCTCGCCCCGCTCACGAGCATGTTCTGGCACGGCAAGAACACCAACGTCAGCTACAACGACTTCCGGCCCGAGGTCCACGATTCGGACGGCCTGATGGTGTTCACCGGGGCGGGGGAGTGGATATGGCGGCCCCTCACCAACCCCGGCGCGGCCCGCGTTGCTTCGTTCTCCGACGTGAACCCCAAGGGCTTCGGGCTGGTCCAGCGCGACCGCCAGTTTGAGAACTACCAGGACCTTGAGGCCTACTACCACATGCGGCCGAGCGCGTGGGTGGAGCCGATAGGCCTCTGGGGCAGGGGGGCCGTCCGGCTCGTCGAATTGCACGCCCCGGACGAGACGGCCGACAACATCTCGGCGTTCTGGGTCCCCGAGACGCTCCCGCGCCCGGGCGATCCGATTGAGATGAGCTACCGGCTGCACTGGTTCATGGACCAGATCCACCCGCCCGCCGGCTTCGCGGTCTCGACGCGGCACGGCAGGACGCCGACCCAGGAGGTGGACCTGGAGCGCTTCGTCGTGGACTTCGGCGGGGCCTACCTCGGAAAGCAGGGGCCCGACCCGGCCATCGAGCCCGTGGTCACGGTCGGGGACGGCGCGTCGCTCGTCAACGCCACCGTCCAGAAGAACCCGTTCAACGGCACGTGGAGGGTCGCGTTCGCGCTCAAGTCCGACGGGACCGGGCGGCCCGTGGAGCTTCGCTGCTTCCTGCGCAAGCCGCCGCACGTGCTCACGGAGACATGGAGCTACCTTTGGCAGCCGTGACCGAGGCCGGGCGGGACGGGGCGCCCAAGATCGGCCTCCCCGAGGCGTTCCGGCCGAGGACCGGCACGATGGAGTCGTGGAACGCCGCCTACGTCCGCGTGGAGGACTACCTCAGGGCCCACCGGATCCACAACCGCCTCCACCAGAGCAGGCTGATCCAGAAGATCCTCGAGCGCGCGGCCCGGCGCCACGAGGCCCAGCCGGCGCTCGACCCGACGACGATCGCCGCGGAGGAGACGGAGGCGCTGATGGACTCCTGGTTCGCGGAGGTGCTCGAGAAGAAGGGCGAGCCGCACGACAGGCTGGCCGTCGAGGGGAGGGTGTCGCTCCTCCTGTGCGACGGACCCGAGCGCTGGCCCTACGCCTTCCTGGACGAGGAGCGCATCCCGGGCGACTTCTCGCAGGCGATGAGGAGCAGCAGCCTCCAGGCCGGACCCGACCTCGCGGTGTCGAGCATGGTGCCGCGGCCGA
>DATNLY010000069.1:0-2271 GCA_035602635.1 Opitutaceae bacterium
CCAGACGATCCTCGCCCTGGTCAACAACAGGGAGGACTTCGGGGGAGGGGACTACTTCGAGGCGGGAGCCTTCTACCGCCGCAACAAGGACGACTACGCGTTCAACCGCTTCGCGCCCCTGGGCCCGGTGCATCCCTACCAGCACACGACCTGGGAATACGGCACCTCGCTCGGGGGACGCGCGGCGATCGGGGACGCCTCTGTCAACTACTCTGCGCAGGAGACGAGCGACTCGCTCAGGTCGACGTCCCTCATCTACGGCCCCTACCACAGCCGCACGCTCGAGAAGGTCGCGGTCGTCCCCGAGGAGTCGTGGCCGGCCGAAGGAGGAGCGCTGACGCTCAAGGCGGGGGCGACCTACGACGACTCCAACCGGGCGGACGGGGTCTTCTCCCCGGTCGCCGAGCTTGCGAGGACGTGGAATTCGGGCGGGATCCGGCGGCTGTACGCGAGCTACTCGACTTCGACCCAGATGCCGGACTACACCGCGCTGGATTCCAGCCCCAAAGCGGGCCTCTTCCTCGGCAACCCGAACCTGGGCCGCGAGACGAGCCGCGACTCGGAGATCGGGGTGAGCGGCGGCCTCGCCGGGTGGACCGGCCAGGCCGCGGTCTTCTACAGGCGCGACGACAGCCTCATAGACTGGACCTACAGGACGGGCGTCTTCGGGCGCTCCGCCAACGCCGTGGACATCGGCACCGAGGGCGTCGAGCTTGTCGCGCGGCGCTCCTGGGGGCTCGCCTCGGCCGTGTTCGGCTACACGGCGCTCGCGAAGAGCGCCGACTACCTCGGGGCGCCCGTCACCGCGAGCTTCTACGCCCTCAACTATGCGCGCCAGCGCCTCACGGCGGCGTTCACGCTCCAGCTCACGGAGGGCCTGTTCCTGCGCCTGGACAACGCCGCGAGGATCCAGGAGCCGGACAGCCTGAGGACGGCGGGCGGAAACGACGCCATCGTGAGCTCGGCCGGGCTCAGCTGGCAGCCGGCCGGCGTGCGCGGCCTCGAGGTCTCCCTGCTCGTCGACAACCTCTGGAACAGCGGGTTTCAGGCGGTCCCCGGCGTGCCGGCCTCGCGCCGGCAGTTGTCTTTTGGCGGAACCTACGGTTGGTAGGCGGGATGACCAAGAATCCCTTCCTTGACCCCGCGTTCCGGGTCCGCTGGGCGGAGCTCAAGCCCGGCCTCGTGGGGCCTGCGGTCGACGAGGCGCTCGCCCAGGCGGAGTCGGCGCTGCGGGGAATCGAGGCGTCGGCCGGCGATCCGACGTTCGAGGACACCTACCTGGCCCTCGACGCCGCCACCGACGCGCTCAACAGCGCATGGCGCCGGGTCATGCACCTGCAGTCGGTGGCGGACTCGCCGGAGATGCGCGAGGCGTACAACCGGGCGCTGCCGAGGGTGTCGGCCTTCGGCGCACGCGTCCCCCTGAGGCAGGCCCTCTGGGCGAGGCTAAGGGCGTTTGCGGATTCCCCGTCGTGCGCGGGCCTCCAGCCGGTGCGCGCGAGGTTCGTGGCCGAGACCCTGGCCGCGTTCCGCGAGGCCGGGGCCGACCTTCCGGCCGACAGGCGCGCGCGGCTCGAGGCGCTCCAGATCGAGCTTTCCGAGCTGACGCAGCGCTATTCCGAGCATGTGCTCGACGCCACCAACGCGTGGCAGCTCATCGTCGACGACGGGAGCCGGCTGGCCGGGCTTCCCGCGCATGCGAGGGCCCGCGCGCTGGCGGAGGCGTCCGCGAAGGGGATTGGGACGGCCGAGAGGCCGTCGTGGCGCTTCACGCTCCACATGCCCTCGCTGCAGCCGTTCATGACGTACCTCGACGACGATGGGCTGCGCGAGGAGATGTGGAGGGCCGCGTCCTCGGTCGGCTCTGTCGCCCCGAACGACAACACCCCGCTTGTCTCTAGGATCCTTTCGCTCCGCGCCGAGAAGGCCGCGCTGCTCGGCAGGGGGCATTTCGCGGACCTGGTGCTCGGCCGGCGGATGGCCAAGTCCGGCAAGGGGGCGCTCGACTTCATCGACGGCCTTCGCGCGCGCTGCCTCCCCGCTTTCGAGGGCGAATGCCGGCGCCTCGAGGAGTCGACGACTGCCGGGACCGGGGCGCCCGCGAGGCGGCTGGCCCCCTGGGAGGTCATGTACCAGGCCGAGCGCCTGCGCAGGGCGAGCTACGATTTCGACGAGGAGGAGCTCCGGCCGTACTTCCCCATGGACCGGGTCATGGCGGGCCTATTCGAGCTCACCGGGCGGATCTTCGCCATCCGTGTCGTCGAGCACCCG
>DATNLY010000128.1:0-2242 GCA_035602635.1 Opitutaceae bacterium
TGCCCGCCCGCGTTCCTGGTCGCCACCGAGGAGGACAAGACGGTTCCCGTGGAGAACAGCCTCATGTTCTACGAGAGCCTGCGAAGCGCCGGCGTGCCCGCCGAGCTGCACCTGTACCAGGTGGGCGTCCACGGATTCGGCCTGAGGCCCGGGAACGGCCCGACCTCCGACTGGCCCGCCCGGGCGGAGGACTGGATGCGCTTTCGGGGCCTGCTCCCGCCCCCGCCGCCGCCGGCACCGCCCCCGCCCTCGAAGGCGTCCGCGGGCTAGGCAGCCGGGACGATCCGGACGCTTTCCAGGGCGACGCGCTCGACCGGGGTGCTCTTCTCGCTGCCCCCGCCCGTGGCGACGTTCGCGATCTTCTCGAGGACATCCTCGCCGGCGACCAGCTCGCCGAAGGCGGTGTACTGGCGGTCGAGGAAACGAGCGTCGCCGTGGCATATGAAGAACTGGCTCCCCGCCGAGTCCGGGTTCGAGGAGCGCGCCATCGAGACGACCCCGCGCACATGCGCCTTCGCGTTGAACTCGGCCTTGATCTGGTAGCCGGGCCCGCCGGTGCCGGGCACCCCGTTGCGGTCCGCCTTGGTGTTGGGGCAGCCTCCCTGGATCATGAATCCCTTGATGATCCTGTGGAACGCGGTCCCGTCGTAGAATCCCTTCCGGGCGAGGGTCTTGAAGTTCTCGACGGTCTTTGGGGCGACGTCCGGCCAGAAGGCTATCGTCATTTCACCTAGGGACGTCTTGAGGACGGCCTGCTCATTTTGGGTATTTTCTTGGGTCATGGAAAGGCGGCTTCGATCAGTTCGCAGAAGTGGTGGATGAGAAACAGGTGGGCCTCCTGGGCCGAGGCGCCCCGGGCCCCGGGAACAACAAGCTCGCAGGTCGCGAGCCCCTTGGCCTTGCCGCCCCCGCGGCCGAGGAACGCCACGGACTTGAGTCCCAGGCGCTTCGCCTCCCCGAGCGCCGCGACGATGTTGGCCGAGTTCCCGCTCGAGGTGATCGCGACCACGAGGTCGCCCGGCCTGGAAAGACCCGCGATCTGGCGGGCGAAGACGTGCTCGTAGCCGTAGTCGTTGCCGATGCTGCTGACGAGCGAGCCGTCGGACGAGAGGGCCAGGGCCGGGAGGGACCGCCGCTCGCCGGCGTACCTCCCGACGAGCTCCGTCGCAAAATGGGCCGCCTCGGCGGCGCTCCCGCCGTTTCCGCATATGAGGAGCTTCCCGCCGCCCTTCAGGGTGGCGACGATCAGCTGGCCGGCCGCGTCGATCTCGGGGCGGATCTTCGCGAGGGACTCAAGGGTGCGGACGGTGTCGGCGAGCGACTTCTCAAACGTCATCCCGCCATCAAAACCGGCGCCGGACCCGCTCGCGACAGAATTTTTCGGCGCCCTGCCCGAATGTTCTCGGTTGCCGGGGGCGCCTCCCCCGGGGAGAATGCGCCCGAAAATGGCGAGGATGACCTCAAGGCAGCTGTGGACGGCCAAGTTGAGGGGCGAACCCGCGCCCTCCCGGCCCGCGGGGCCGCGGCGCGCTGCGGTGTCCGCCGGGGAGCTTTTCCCGAAGAGGGCCTTCATCGGGGTGGTCCTGGGGATCGACCCCTCGCTCCGGGGCACCGGGCTCGCGCTTGTCGACTTCCAGGCGGGCCGGCTGCCGGTCCTCCTGCGCTGCGCCACGATCCGGGTTCCCCGGGGCCGGACGATGGCGGTCGCCCTTGCGGCGATCCACCGCGCCGTCGCGGACTATGTCGAGGCGGAGCCCGCGATCCGCCACGTGGCGCTCGAGCAGACGATCTACGTCCAGAACTTCCAGACGGCCCAGATCCTGGGCGCGGCCCGCGGGGCGGCGATCGCCGCCGCGGCTCTCCGGGGGCTGCCGGTCTTCGAGTATCCGCCGCTGCGGGTCAAGCAGGCGGTCGCGGGATCGGGGAGGGCGAGCAAGGAGCAGCTGGCGCGCACCGTCAGGTCGCTCCTCGGGCACGGAAGGGCGCTTCCTGTCGACGAGGCGGACGCGGCCGGCGTCGCGCTCTGCCACGCGTTCACGTGGCGGCCCTGATGCCGCGCGGCCGCCTAGCCTAGGACGGCCTTGATGACCTTGCCCAGGTCCGTGACGCGGTAGGGCTTCGTCAGGTAGCCGCAGAAGCCCATGTCCAGGTACTGCCGGGCCATGTCCTCGTTGTCGTAGCCGCTGGAGACGATCGCGCGCACCTCGGGGTCGAGCTCGCGCAGGGCCCTGAAGGCCTCCTC
>DATNLY010000167.1:0-3013 GCA_035602635.1 Opitutaceae bacterium
ATTATGACCGGCCACGGCAGAATGGCCCGGCCGGCGCGCACCCAGCCCGCGCCGACGACGACGGCCACCGGCGCGACGAATATGACCGACTCGTAGCGGCTCTCGGCCAGGAGCACGGTCCCCAGGACGAGGAGGCTCAGCCGGTCGTCGGTCGGGACGCGCAGGTAGAGGACCGACAGGCACGCGACGAGCGCGATCATCGCCAGGTTGTGGAGGTCCATCCCGGCCCCGGTGGCGTTCTGGCCGAAGAGCGGCATCGTGGCCATGAGCGCCACGGCGAACACCGCCGGGCCCCTCCCCGCGACCTCCCTCGCGAACCAGTAAAGGAGGCCGAGGAGGGCGCCGGAGAGCGCCACGTTGAGCGCGAAGATGTTGGCGGCCCGGTAGCCCGTGAGGTCGTGCAGGAGCGAGACGAGGAACGGGAAGAAGTAGGGCCGCTTGTCCAGGAAGGTGTCGATCGTGAGCCACGTGCCCGCGATGTTGTAGGCGCGCAGGATGGTGCTCACCTGCTTGGTCGCGTGCATCGTGTAGGCGGTCCCCTGGATCACGAACTCGTCGAACAGGATCTTGTGCCTGAACGAGTCCGACCAGACGGCGAACAGGACTCCCGCCGCGATCGCGACCCCCGCGATCCCCGGCCTGCGGATCCACCCGCGCAGCAGGGCGGACCTGGACCGCGCCAGCCTGGCGGCGTAGTAGGCGAACAGCGCGAAGACGCCGAGGATGTAGTAGTATCCCCAGAGGATGATCATGTGCCCGGCGGGCACGGGCTGGACCGCAAAGTAGCCGACGTAGACCGCGGCCGCCGCGCACAGGGCGAAGAGGAGCGGCCTGCGCGGGTCGGGCGCGCGCGCGACGAGGGCGATGAACCTTCTCACGGGAGCTGCTTGAAGTAGTTCTCGAAGTAGGCCTGCCGCTCCCTCTCGATCTCGTCCCGGTCCTTGGGGACCGCGTGGTCGGGCCCGGGCCCGGTGACCGCGGAGGCGCCGTCCCTGATCTCCGTGATCCGGCTGATCCGGGTGAGCGTGAGGAGCTGGAGGCTCTCCTCGCGCACCGGCTCAAGGACGAAGCCCGGGCCGAGGTCGTCGTCCTCGCGCAGCGTCATCTTCCCCGTGCCCGGCTCGATCGTGTACCGCTGGAACACGTACATGCCGGAGAACACGTGGTTGCGCATGAAGAACACCAGCGCGGCGCGGCGCCTGAGCGCCTGATCGACCGGCGTCGACGAGACCTGGTGGGTCACCCACAGGATCGAGTCGTTGTCGATCATCAGGTAGTCCCTCTGCGGGTGGTCCTCCATGAACTTGCACCTCCAGGCGGTCTCGAGCCCCGCCAGGTACTCCTGGTTGTAGGCGTGGGCGGCCATGGACGGGACGCCCTGCACGATCGCGGCGAGCACCGCGAGGCCGAGGAGCGCCCTGGCGACCGCAGGCCTGGGAAACTGGTGCAGGACCGCCATGACCGCCACCACCATCCAGAGCCACGTCGGCAGGCTCAGGCGGCGGATCACCGGGTCGTCGAAATGCCCCCAGAAATAGCACATGAAGAGTCCCAGCTGGGCCGCGAACCCGACTGTGAAGAACGCGGTCGCCACGGAGGCCGGGGACTCGGCCGGGAGGTTCCTGAGCCTCTTGCCGACCAAGAGGAGCATGAAGACGATGGCCACCGACCCGAGGGCCGCGAGCGCGAGGGAGTTCGGCTGGTCCGTCGTCTTCGTGTTGAAGAAGAAGCCGATAGCATGCGCGACGTTGTCGGGGATGTATGAGAGCGAGAACGGGTGGGTGTACCCGGGCTTGCTCTGGAGCTGCCAGGATGTCGACCGCGTGTCGAAGATGCGGGCGTGGAGGGCGCTGTGGATCATGAGGACCGGCGCGACGACAACCGGCCAGGGCAGGATCGCCCTTGCCTCGCGGTACCACACCCACAGGACGATCCCGGCGACCGGGACGAGGTAGATCGGGGACTCGTACCGGACCTGCGCCAGCAGGAGGCCGGAGAACACGAACGCCACGAACGAGTCGTCGTCGCGCCGCGCGATGAACCGCGCCCCGAGGAGGAGGGTCGCCATGATCATGACGATGTTCAGGAGCTCAAACCCCCCGCCCGTCGCGTTCTGGGCGAGGAGCGGCAGGCCCGCGCACAGGGCCACCCCGAGCCACCCGGCGAGCCTTCCCGAGAGCATCCGCCCCACGGCGTTGACAAGGCCGAGGAGGACGAACGTCAGGATCCCGTTCAGGACGAAGGCGTTCTCGGGCCGGTAGCCCGAGAGGTCGTGCAGGATCGACTCGAGGAACGGGAAGAATATCGGCCTCTTGTCCATCGTCCCCTCGACGATGACGAAGACCCCGTGGATGTTGTTGCCGCGGAAGGGCGTCAGGACCGTCCGGTCGAAGTGCATGCTCATCGAGGTCCCGGCGAGCATCAGCTCGTCCATGACGACCTTGAACCCGAACGCCTCGTGGACGAGGAGCACCATGCCGCCCAGCCCGACCACGGCGACCGAGGCCCAGTCGACCCCGCGCAGCCCCGCCTGGCGCGCCGCGCCAAGGTCGCCCGCGTACGTCCGCCAGAGGGCGCGCAGGAACAGGATGAATGTGGCGAGGATGCACCAGTAGCCCGCGTGCTTGACGACATCGAGGGCGACCGCGTCCGGGACCAGCTTGAAGCCCGTCGCCGCTGAAACCGCCGCCACGGCGACGAAAAGCCAGACCCTCCGGTCGGAGAGCACGGGGGCAAATGACGGTTTATTCATTATTCGTTCCATCTGGACCCAAAAAAGCCGCCCACACTTGCGGGCGGCCTGAGTTTGGGGAAATCGATCCCGATGTCGATTACGGGGCGTACGTGATCGTGCGGGTTCCGGCGACGCCGGAGATCGTGACCGTGATGCCCTGGGTGAACGTCAGCGGGTACGTCTCGTTGGCGACCGTGTTGAGCGCCTTCACGTAGGACGTGGGCCCGAGCAGGTCGGAGAGCGTCACGGTGGAGACACCGTTCTCCAGGTAGTACTGGT
>DATNLY010000216.1:0-2821 GCA_035602635.1 Opitutaceae bacterium
CCTTCTCGTTCCGTCGGCAAAGGCGGAATCGGCCCCCGAGGGCGACTCGGGCAGGGCGAGGGTCGAGGCGCCGGCGGGCGCGGACATGCCGGCGTCCGGCTCGCTGGTCGACCTCCTGCTTCCCGCCCCGGATACCGCCTCCTGGGTCGACTCAAAGGTCGAGGCCAATCCGTACATCGCGCCCGTGGATGCGGAGCCCGCGTCCGCCATGAGGCTGTTCAACGCGCCCGAGACGGCCGGGTTCTCACCCTTCGAGCCCTTGGATTCGTCCCGTGGAGCGGCCTCATCGGGCCCCGCGGCGCAGCAGGGCGAGTCCTCCAGGACGTTCCTCCCGGACTTCGCGCAACCCGCGGACGACGACAAGTATTTCAAGCAGATGAAGCGCTTCTGAGGCGCCGGCCGCGCCCGGGGGACCGACCGATCTGCGGACCGGACGTGGGACTTCGGGGGGGTTGTGGCTGGCCGCTGGAACATCGGGCCGCGCCGCGTTTCCCAGAATAGGTGAGCCCGACGCCAGCGCCACGCCTGTCCCCCTGGACTTGCGGGAGGCTTGCCACGCTCCTGCTCCTGATGGAAGCCGCGAGTTTGCCCGCCGCGGCCGGGGAATCGGATTCCGGGCCCGCGGCCCCGCAGTCGGATGTGCGCAGGCAGCTCCACTTTGAATTCAAGTTTTCCGCGCCCGCGAGGGACCCCGCGCCGGCGGCGCCCTTCCTGTCCGGCGCGGCGATTCTTCCGGAGCCCGAGGCGCCGCCGCCCGACGTCGGGGACACGGTTACGATGGCGCCCTTCAGGGTAAGGGAGGCGTTGAACCTCGACCGCCTCCACGCCGACATACTCCAGCAGAGGGCCAAGGCCCGCACGGCCGGGTTCATGGGTAAGCTTGGTGTCGGCGTATACACCAGGCCCGTGGGTGCCGGCACATTCTACGTGGGGACCATCTTCTACATCCCGTTCGAGTTGGGATTCACATTGTCGTTCTAGGAGCGACGAAATGGATGCCGGTTTTGGTTGAGTCCGGGAATCCCATTTTTGAGACTTTGCCAGGGACTCAATAGCGCCGCCCTTTGCCCCGAACAGAAACCCCCACGCAAGCCCGTTCCCCTCCGTACCCCATGAAACCCCCATTCCGAAAGCTCCTCCTGGCACTCTGCGGCTGGGCCGCGGCCCAGGCCCACGCCGGCCAGGCGGACCACCGCCTGGACATCTACTGGAACGATGTCGAGGGGGGCGGCGCGACGCTCATCGTGACCCCGGCGGGCGAGGCGATTCTGATAGACTCCGGCAGCCCCGGGGCACGCGACGCGGGGCGGATCAGGCACACGGCGGTGGACGTCGCCGGGCTCTCGAGGATCGACTACTACATAACGACGCATTTCCACCTGGACCACTTCGGGGGCGCCGCGCAGCTGGCGACGCTCATCCCGATCGGCCAGGTCTATGACCGGGGGATCCCGGAGCACGACCCCGACCACCGGCCCAATGCGGACGGCCTCTGGATGCAGTCGGTGCGCCCCTACAGGGACTTTGCCGCGGAGGGGCGAAACCTCGTCGCGGCCGGGCTGGTGCTTCCCCTGAGGCAGGCCGACGGTGCCCCGCGCCTGTCGCTGCGCTGCGTCGCCAGCGGCGGAAAGTTCGTGGATGCTCCGGCGGGCGCGCCGCCCAACCCGCTGGCGGGCGAGAACACGCACCACGACCTTCCCTCGACCGACAATGACCTGAGCAGCGCCTGGGTGATGGACTTCGGGCCATTCCGCTTCTGGGACGGCGGCGACCTCACCTGGAACATGGAGGGGCTGGTGGTGACGCCGGTGAACCGCGTCGGCCAGGTCGATGTCTACCAGGTCGACCACCACGGCCTGGAATTCAGCAACAATCCCGTCCTCATCCACAGCCTTGCGCCGACGGTCTCCGTCATGAACAACGGCCCGACCAAGGGCACGGCCGCCTCGACGGTCGCGGGCCTGGTCTCCTCGCCCGGCATCCAGGCCATGTACCAGGTCCACAAGAACCTTAGGCCGGCGGACCCGCAGGACAACACCGCCGATGAGTTCATCGCCAACTTCGCCGGCGACGCCAACCACGTGGACGCGAATTACATCAAGCTGTCGGTGGATCCCTCGGGAACCTCCTACACGATCACGCTTTCGGCGACCGGAAGAAGCCGGACGTACCAGACCCGTCAGGGCAAGCCGTGACCCGGGCCGGCGCCCTACCGGGCGTTTTGGCTTGGTTTCGCGGACTCCGGGCGATTGCCTAGTCGGTTCCACAATGGCATTGGCACTTTTATTTGCGGGGCAGGGCGCCCAAAAGGTCGGGATGGGCCGGTCCCTGCACGAATCCTCCCCCTGCGCGAGGGCCCTCTATGAGGAGGCGGGCCGGGTCCTTGGCTGGGACCTGGCGAGGGTGAGCTTCGAGGGGCCCGAGGCGGAGCTGACGCAGACGCGCGTGTGCCAGCCGGCCCTCTTCGTCCACGGGTTCGCGGTGCTGGCGGCGCTCCGGGAGAGGGGCGCGCTCCCCGCGGTGGGGATGGCGCTCGGCCTCAGCCTCGGCGAGGTGACGGCGTGCGCGGCGGCGGACGTCTTTGATTTCGGGACGGGCCTGAGGATCGTGGCGGAGCGGGGCCGACTCATGCAGGCCGCGTGCGAGAAGAGCTCCGGCGCCATGGCTGCGGTCATCGGCGAGACGCGCGAGACGGTGCTCGCCCTCTGCCGGGAGTTTGACGTCGAGGCCGCGAACTTCAACGCGCCCGGCCAGATCATCATCTCCGGCGAGCGCCAGCGGGTGGACGCCGCGCTTTCGGCGGCGAAGGACAGGGGGATCA
>DATNLY010000223.1:0-4457 GCA_035602635.1 Opitutaceae bacterium
CACCTCCTGGACGGTTCCCACCAGCGCCTGGCTCCGGCGGAGCGAGCCGGCCCGGAGCCCCTCGAGGAGCTTCTGGTTTCTCTCCTCCCGGACCGCATCGGGCACCTGGCCGGGCATCGACGCGGCGGGCGTTCCCGAGCGCACCGAGTATTTGAAGATGTAGGCCATGTCGTAGTCCACAGTCTCGCAAAGCGCGCGGGTCTCCTCGAAATCCGCGTCGGTCTCGCCCGGAAACCCGACGATCACGTCGGTCGAGAACGCCATCGCGGGCTGCGCAGCGCGCAGCGACCCGACGATCTCCAGGTAGCGCTCGCGCGTGTAGGGGCGCTTCATCGCGCGAAGGATGCGGTTGCTCCCCGACTGGACCGGGAGGTGGACGTGCTCTCCCAGCTTGGGCATGGAGGCGAACGCGTCCGCGAGGTCCTGCCTGAAGCCACGCGGATGCGGGGAGGTGAACCGGATCCTCTCGATCCCGCCGATGGCATGGACCCGCTCCAGCAGCTGCACGAAGGGCGAGGTGCCGCCCGTGTGGGGGTAGTCGCGCCTGCCGTAGCTCGTCACGATCTGCCCTAGAAGCGTGACCTCCCGCACGCCCCGCGCCGCAAGCTCCTCGCATTCGCGCACGATCTCGTCCATCGGGCGCGACCGCTCGTCGCCGCGCGTCGTCGGGACGATGCAGAACGAGCAGTCCATGTTGCATCCCTGCTGGATCGACACGAACGCGCTGACCTGCCGGTCCGGCCCCTCCATGTGGTCCCGGATCGTGTTCTGCGAATCCGCCTCCGGCGCGGTGTCCACAATCGCCTGGCCCACGGGCGCCCCCGCCTCCCTGGCCGCACGGAGGTTGTCGAGGTAGTCGGGGACCCGGTGGAACTTCTGCGTGCCGACGATGAGGTCGACGTCGGGAAGGCGGTCGAGGAGGCCCGCTCCCCGGTTCTGCGCCATGCAACCCAGGATTCCCAGGACAAAGTCGGGGTTGCCGCGCTTCCTCGGGAGAAGGCGGGCCGCCTTCCCTATCGCCTTCTGCTCCGCGGCGTCGCGCACGCTGCACGTGTTCAGGAGGAGCACGTCGCAGTCGTCCTCGCTGGCGACTATCCTGTACCCCCGGGCGCGCAGCATCGCCGCGACCGCCTCGCTGTCGCGCTCGTTCATCTGGCAGCCGTAGGTCTTGATGTGGACCCGGTTCATCTGGTGGAAGCCTGACTACATCGCGGGAAAAAACCGGGTCAAACGCAATAGCCCCGGGGCCGCGGGCGGCGACAATTCTGTTCGCCACACGTCGCGGGGTCGCTTTGCTCGCGGCAATGGGTTCATCCGAAGAGTCCGACAGCAGCCCCACGCCGTCCGTTCCCGGAACGGTGGGCGCCGCGCCGCGCCTGGCGGCCGCGCGGGACAGGCTCGATGCCGGCGACCTGCCCGGCGCCCTGGCGATATACGACGAGGTGCTCGCGGTCGGGGGGGACCGCGCCGACGTTTTGGTGACGATCTCGGGGGACCTCGGCTCCACCGGCCACATTCCCCAGATCATCGACCTGGTGGCCCCCCGCTATGACGCGAGGCGCCACGGCCCGGCAACCGGGCTCAACCTGGTGCAGGCCTTCCTGGCGGTCCGCGACGCGGACGCCGCGCAGCACGTGCTCGACATCCTTTTCTCACTCAACCGCCCGGAGCTCGAGGAGCGCCTCCACGGGTTCTCGAACGCCATAGCGGAGCTCATGAGCCAGGGTGCGGTGGCCGGCATCCCGGGCGCCGAGTCCGTCGAGCGCCCGCCCGAGGAGACGGGCCTGGCCCTGGTCACCCTGAGCAAGCCCGTCTGGGCCTACGGCCTCGAGGAGTTCGAGGAGATACTCCCGCGAAAGGAGGGAAAGATGCGCCGGGTCGCCTTCACGCAGCTCTCGCTCCCCGGGGCGTACGCCGACGTCGAGGCGGCGATGAGGAGGCCCGAGGACGAGCTCGGGCGGCTTTCGCGCGCGATTCCCCTCTGGTTCGCGGAGACCTTCCACTTTTCACCGATCTATTCCTCCATCGCTGCGCTGGCGTGCATCAGCGACTCGGGCGGCATCAAGCGCCCGGCGATCCTCCCCATGGATTGGAACGTCGAGAACCTCAAGAAGCTGGTCGAGTCCACCGCAGGCGGCCTCGACTACATATTCATCGGCTCGCTGAAGAGGGAGGCTGCCGAGACCGTCCTTGTCCTTCGCGTGGTGGAGGTGAGGAAGCTCCGCGAGCGAAAGCAGTTCACGGTCCGCTGGACGGCGGCGACCGCGGACGCCGAGCTGGCCAGGCTCCACGAGGCCGTCCGCGCCTACATGGAGTGGTCCCCCTATCCCGAGGGTTCGGGCCTGCCCTACTCCACGCAGTCGTCGCCGACCGCCTGGCTCGACGCCCTCGGGGCCCTCCTTGGGATGTTCCTGATCGAGAAGAAGCTCCTTCCCCGGGACCAGCTGCCCGCGCTCTCGCCCACCTTCGATCTTTTCGCCACGCACGCGTTCAGCCCGCCGGCATCCTCGCTCGCGTGGATATCGCTGCGCGCGCGGGCATCGGCGCTCGGACTGGAACCCGTCCTCTCCGAGGTCCTGCTGAGCCGCCATCCCGCGGTCGTGCGCGCCCGCAAGCTCATCGGCTCCTGACCGGGGCCGTCCCGTCTCGGCCCGACCGGCATGCGCCCGCCCACCTCCGACCTCCGGATTCGCGCCGTCAAGCCGCTCGTGGCCCCGGCGGTCCTGGAGGACGCCATTCCCCTGGACGACGCCGGTTCCGGCCGGATCGCGCGTGCGCGAAGGGAGATTGCATCGATCATTTCGGGAAGGGACGACCGCATGCTCGTCGTCGTGGGCCCCTGCTCCATCCACGATCCCTCCGCCGCCGTCGAGTACGCCTCCCTGCTGCGGGCGGCGGCGGCCCGCCACTGCAAGGACCTCCTGGTCGCGATGCGGGTGTATTTTGAGAAGCCGAGGACGGTCGTGGGCTGGAAGGGCCTCATCAACGACCCGGACCTTGACGGCACCTTTGACATCAACAAGGGCCTGAGGACCGCCAGGGCGCTCATGGCCGACATCACCGCCCTGGGCCTTCCGATCGCAACCGAGTTCCTCGACACGACCCTGGGCCAGTACTTCGCGGACCTCGTGAGCTGGGGAGCCATCGGCGCGCGCACGGTCGAGAGCCAGGTGCACCGCGAGCTGGCGTCCGGCCTTTCGATGCCGGTCGGCTTCAAGAACAGGACCGACGGGGACGTACAGGTCGCGGTCGACGCGATCCGGTCGGCCCGGCATCCGCACTGGTTCCCGTCGCTGACGCGGGAGGGGACGCCCGCCTGCATGCAGACAACCGGCAACAAGGACACCCATCTCGTTCTCCGGGGGGGCTCCCGGGGACCCAACTATTCGGCGAGGGACGTGCGTTCCGCGGTTCGGCTGCTCAGGAAGAACGGACTTTCCGCCCACGTCATGGTCGACTGCAGCCACGCGAACAGCGGGAAGGACCCCGACCGCCAGTCCCATGTTGCGGCCGAGCTTTGCCGGCGCATCTCGTCGGGCGACAGGTCGGTCGCCGCGGTCATGCTCGAAAGCAACCTCGTCGGGGGCTCGCAGGACCACCGCGCCGTGCCCCTCGTGAGGGGACGCAGCGTCACGGACCCCTGCCTTCCCTGGGAAAAGACCACCCCCCTCCTGGCGCGCCTCGCGGAGGCGGTCGCGGCCCGCCGCGCGATCGGGGCCTGAGGGCCCGGGGCGGGCTCAGCCCGCCGACACGGCGTCCGCGGGAGCCTCCGGCGGCGCCTCTTCGCCCGGATCATCCTTCTTTTTCGGGCGAGGGCGGCCTTCCTTGTCGTCCGAATACTTGGACGCCTTTGCGTTCAGCCAGAGCTCCCCTTTCCCATTCAGGTTGAGCCAGAATATCTCGCCCGCGTGCTCGGCAAAGACCGGCTTCTCGCGGGCCTTCTCCGGGATGCGCAGCCCCGATGCCGTGAGGGCGCCGAGCATCTCGCCAACCGGCTTGCCAAGTTCGCCGGCGAGGCGCTCCACGGGCGCCGCGACGGCGCCCGTCTTCGTCTCCTTCATCAGGAGGCGGACGGCGGCAAACACATTGCCCGGGGCGGGGGCCTCCGGCGCCTGCGGAGCGCCCGCGGCCTCGTCCGGGCGCCTCTCGCGGGCGTTTATCCAGATTCCCCCGCGCGAGTCCTTGTTGAGCCACCAGGACTCGGCGCCTATCTCTGTGAGGATCGGCGGGTGGTCGGCCGGGCCGGGGGCGGCCAGCCCCATCGCCACGAATGCGTCGACAAGGGCGGTCTCCGAGCACTTCAGGGCGCGGGAGAGAAAGCTCATGCTGCCCGAACCGCCCGCCTCGCGCCGGTTCTTGCGCATGAGGGGCCGGATCCTGTCAAGGAGGTCCGCTCCCTCGGGAAGCGCCGCGGGCGGGGCAAGCGGGTCAGCCGCCTCCCTTTCCCGCCGCTGCCG
>DATNLY010000137.1:0-2345 GCA_035602635.1 Opitutaceae bacterium
TGCCGTTTCGGCAAACGCGGCCCTCGGAAAATGGTCGATCTGGCACTGCTCGATCGCGACGTCCCGCGACCAGGCGACCTCGATCGCCGCCCGCCCGGGGTGCCCCGTGGAGACATAGGAAAACCGGCTGCTGGAGACGCGGATGCGCGCGGACCCGGTGATCCTGAGCGCCTGCCAGGACAGGTCGCCGAAGAGGCAGGCCTCGACCGTGCCTTCCGCGACGCCCGGGCCAAGGTCGAGCGCCGGGGTCCCCATGTGGACAAACTCATCCTCGAGGAACTGGACGTCCCCCGCGTAGGCGAGCCGGACCGCGGCCGGGGGCCCGGCTGGGGTGTTTGCCGGCGCGCCGGCCGCCGTCGTGTACTCGAAGCGGATCCCCTTGAATATGAGACCGAGGATCGGCCGCTCCCTTGATCCGGCCCCGACCACCAGCGCGTTGCCCGAGGCGGCGACCACGTCGGCCGCCGCCATGTTCTCGCCGGAACGCGGCATGTAGTAGATGCGCCGGGCGGACCTGTCAAAATACCACTGGCCTGGGCTCACGAGCAGCTCGAGCGCGTTCTCGCCGTAGTAGGGGGGCAAGCCAGTGCGCTCGGACCAGATCGCGTCGGGGGCGGAGGTAATGAGCTCCACGTCGGCGGGGTTCTTCCAGAGCGCCCAGGGGTCGGGCCTTGAGGCATCCTCCTGGCTCTCGGGCAGCGTGTGGTAGAGCCTCGTGCGCGTCCGGATCGCCGGCGAACCGTTGACGAACAGGTCGCGGGTGTCAGCGAGCCCCTCGGGTGCAGGCGCCGACCAAAGGTTGCGCGCGGGGTCGGCGAGCATCCATCCGTCCACCGGGATCCCGCCGCTGAGGACGGGGTGGTCGCCGGGGGCGGCCGTGTAGACCACGGAAAACCCGTTCGTTCCGGAATCCCCCGGCCCGAACTCGACAGGCTGGGCCAGCCTGTGGGTCCCGCCGATGAAGACGGTGATGTCATCGGCCATGTTCCCGTTCAGGGTGCGCACAATGTCGCGCGCCCGGCCGATCGTCCTGACGGGCTGCTCCTCGGTGCCGGAATTGGCGTCGTTGCCGGCCGCGGAGACCCACAGCGCCGCGCGCCCCCCCGGGGCGGCGGCCAGGGCGGCGGCGAGGACGAGCGCGGTTCGTGAGGGGGTCACACGTCCCACGATGGCGGATCCCGCGGGCTCGGCAATCCCGGTCAGGGGCCCTGCGGGGGTTTAGCCTCGCGTTATGCAATGTTCCGGCTGGAGGTATGGGATGCCATTTTCAAAACTCGGGCTGGCGCCCAATTTCCTGCGCGGTGTGCAGGCCATGGGCTACACGGAGCCCACCCCAATCCAGCTGCGCGCGATCCCGGTCGTGATGTCCGGCAAGGACCTGATCGCGTCCGCCCAGACGGGCACGGGCAAGACCGCCGCGTTCGCGCTCCCGGTCCTTTCGCTCCTCGGCACGCATAAACGGGAGTGCCCGCGCGTCCTCGTCCTCGAGCCGACCCGGGAGCTCGCCGCCCAGGTCGAGACGGCCTTCCGCGACTTTGCGCGGTACTCCGACATACGGGCCACGGTGCTCCACGGCGGCGTCGGCTATGGCCGGCAGCGAAGCGACCTGCGCGCCGGCGCCGACATCGTCGTCGCCACGTGCGGCCGGCTGATCGACTTCCTGCAGGAGGGCGAGCTCTCGCTGGCCTCCATCCAGATCCTCATCCTGGACGAGGTGGACCGCATGCTCGACATGGGCTTCATCCACGACGTGAAGCGCATCATCCAGAAGTGCCCCCAGCGGCGCCAGACGCTCTTCTTCTCGGCCACCGTGCCGCCTGAGATCGCTGCCGTGGCCTCGTTTGCCCTGAAGGACCCGGTGCGGGTCGAGATCGGCCAGGTCCGCTCGGTGACGACCCTGATCACGCACGCTATCTATCCCGTGAACCAGGAGCAGAAGTACGACCTACTCCTGGCGCTCCTGGCCGCGATCGACTTCAACAGCGTGCTCGTCTTCTCGCGCACCAAGCACGGCGCCGACCGGATCGCCCGGCGCCTTCGGGAGGCGAACCACAGCGTCGCCGTCCTCCACGCGAACCGGTCGCAGAACCAGCGCATGGAGGCGCTCGAGGGGTTCCGCAGCGGGCGCTACGAGGTCATGGTGGCGACGGACATCGCGGCGCGCGGCATCGACGTGGCGGGAGTGTCCCACGTGATCAACTATGACGTGCCCGAGAACCCCGAGGACTATGTCCACAGGATTGGGCGCACGGGGAGGGCGCAGGCGGTCGGCGACGCGTTCACGCTGGCGACGCCAGAGAACAACAACGATGTCCGCGACATCGAGCGGTTCATCGGGCGCGAGA
>DATNLY010000140.1:0-5270 GCA_035602635.1 Opitutaceae bacterium
GGGGGGGACGGGAGGTCGAGAACCCTCCCCGCCCCGCCGAGGGACCCCAGCAGGCTTGCGCGCGCCTGGGAGCGGGCCTCGTCCGTGGCGTCGGGCGCCAGGGAATGGTGGAGCACCGCCGAGGGCACGGGCCCCTCGTCCCAGTGGACCGCGGTCAGCCCGTCCGCCGCGGAGAGGATGACGGTCGCCCCCGGCCCGGCCTCGCAGCCGAGGATCGCCGCGAAAGCCGGCATCACGTGGTCGGCGCCGGCCCACCCCGCGAGCTGGTCGGCGGTGAACCTGCGCCGGTACGCGGCGAACGCCAGCGCCCGGGCGGCCCCGGCGGGCCGGTGGTACCCGAAATAGAGCTGGGAGAGCGGGAACGGGGAGAGCGCCTCGAGCGCGAGGCCGACCTGCGAGACGACCTCGGCGCCGGACGCGCCGGACGGGACCGCGATCGACCGCGAGAAGAAGACGGCGTCCGGCACGAGCACGACCCTCGGCGGGGGCGGGCCCGAGCGCAGGAATTCAAGGGGCGAGGCGCACATGCTCAGGTTTGCGGGAGTGCCGGCGGGGGTTGCGGAATGTCATCATCTTCCAGGATTTCCAGGAGCGTAAAGGGATAATTGATGCTTTGCGAGGCCGCGGCCGCCGCCGCCGCGCTGTTCGCCGTCGAGGAGGGCTGGGCGGTGCCGGTCAGGGAGGCCGCCGAGGAGGGAGACGCCGCCGTGGCGGCCGCGGTTGCGTTGGTCGCCTGGGTCTGGTTGGTGGTCGCCCCCCCCTGGGGCGAGACCACGACCGACACCCGGTACCGCGACCGGCCGTCGTGGACGGTCACGTTGATCCTGAGGGCCGATATCGTCGTGCCGAAGGTCGCCGCGTTTCCCCCGGGGCCAGCGACGGCTGCGAGCTGCGCGGCGTTCTGGAGCCACTGCTGCCCGTCCGCGGCGTACTGGCCCGTGCCGTTCAGGAAGTCGCTGACGTGCTGGCGCTGGATGTCGGTGTACTGGCCCGCCGCAGCCATGACGTCGGCGTTGGCCCCGTTGGCGTTGGGCTGCGGGAAGTTGAAGAGCGAGAAGTCGTCCACGAACCTCCAGTAGTTGCCGTTCGGCAGGCCCTTGTCGTCGAAGAAGAGGTCCCTCGCGTCGTCGATCGCGGCGAGCTCCGTGAAGGAGCGCATCGGCCGGGCCGGCTCGGCGTAAGGGACGGCCGCGTCGGGGTAGTCGGGCGTGAGGGTCGTCGTGTAGGAGTATCCCCTCACCATCCAGCCCTCAAGGGCGTCGGCGAGCTTCTCGGCGTCCGCGGGCGCCATCTGCCAGGCCTCGAACATGTTGGTGAGGGTCGTCAGGTCGGCGTGCGCGAGCGGGATCTTCCCGCTCTCGTCGCGGAAGGAGACCTCCACCGTGCGGCCCGCCGACGGCGCCCAGCCGGCCCAGGTGAGCGGGTCGCCCCAGCCCTCGGCCGTGCCGTGGAGCCCGTTGTCCGCCTCCCGGAAGTCCTCGAGGACGGCGAGCGTCACCTCGAGGGCCGAGAACGCGTCCTGCCTGAGCCTCTTGGAGTCGGAGCGGTGGACCTCCACCATGAGGTCGTTGCCCGCCCTCTCGACGAATGCCGTGAGCGCGGCCGCCGTGAAGACAAGCGTCACCAGGACGAGCACGAGGACCGACGAGCGGACCGGCTTGGAGGGCGGCTGTCTCATCGCGCTCACCACGGGTTGGGCAGCCCCTGCCGGATCGTGGGCACCGGGACCAGCCCCTCGCGCGTCAGGCCCCTGTAGGCGAACGTGACCCTCAGCCTCTGCGGCGCGAGGGGGTTGCCGCCGCTGTCCGTCCGGAGCGCGTTCTCGGTCGTCCACTTGTTGAAGTCCGTGTCGAAGTAGTCGAAGGTGATCGCCGTCACGAGCGGCGAGACCAGCGTCTCGCGCGGCGGGTCGTCGTTGAAGTGGTTCTCCAGGTCCGAGTGCCAGAGCATGAACAGGCCCTGGTCCCGCCTGACCTGCAGCGAGCACACGACCTCGGGCAGCGGGCCCTCCGGCCACCGCAGGATCCTGTTGCCGGAGAGCTCCATGTAGGTGACCAGGTTCTCCTGGAGGCCGCTCTCGGGCTTCACCAGCTGGACCCCCACCGGGGTCGCGTTCACCACGGCCGCCGGGGGCAGCGAGGCCCGGTACATCTCGCCCTGGAGGAACCGGGTCACGGCCCGCACGTGCTGGTCGAAGAGCCTCGCGTCCGCGTTCTTCCCCCAGAGCTCGCCCATGGAGAACACGAACGTGTTGAGCCCGACAAGGACGAGCGCCACGAGCGCCATCGCGAGCACGATCTCTATGAGGGTAAACCCGCGCGCCCTCATTTGGCCTGCTTTCCCTGGAGCACGGCGATCCGGGTCGCGGCTCCCTGGCGCAGCTCGGAGCGCGCCGTCGGGTCCGACCAGGTCGGGCGCAGCAGCATGAAGGTCTCGGCCACGGTCTTCGCGCCGAGCCCGGCCCCCTCCGTGACCACGCAGGTGAACGTCACCGTGAAGAGGTCGGTCGTCTCCGCGGGGTCGACCTCCGCCGTCCACTTGACGTGGCGGTCGCCGTCGTCGAATTCCGCGCCGGCCTGCGCCGCCGTCAGGTCGGACAGCGCCAGGAGCTGCGACCTGGCGAAGGACACGTCCGCGTCGTCCGCGTTCGCCTGCCGCGCCGACTCGTAGCCGTTGAGGACGTTGACATAGGCGCCCCCTAGGACGACCGCGGTCAGCGCGAAGATGACGAGGGCAAGGAGCACCTCGACCAGGGTGAATGCCCTAGGGGGTCGCATCGCTCTTGGCCAGCTCGGGGGCGCACGTCCAGGGGTCGATCGAGAGCATGTGCGCGCCCGCCCTCGAGCGCATCTGCGCCCGGAACGGCGTGCAGGTCCCGTCGTCGTAGAACGTGACCGAGGCGAGCGCCTCCGTCTCCACGAGGGTGCCGCCGACGAGGACCGAGCTGCCGGAGTCGGCGTTCGCGGGATGGAAGTCGACCGTCACGTCGTCCGGGCCCGCGAGCGGCAGGTCCCTCCTGGCGGCGCCGTCGTCCAGCACGAAGCCCCTCGCCCTGGCGTCGAAGCTCAGGAGCACGCTCCTCCCCTCGTCGAGCGCCTCGGCGCGGGCCTGCGAGCACGCCTTCCAGAACTGCGCGTCGGGGGACGGCGCCTTGTCGGCGAGGAGGGCCGAGGATCCGCCGATGAATATCGTGCCGAGCAGCGCGATCAGCGCCACGACCAGCAGGATCTCGATCAGCGTGAACCCGCCCGGTTCACCAGTTTCCGATGTCGTCATCGGTTCCGTCGGCCTTGTCGGGGCCCTTGGACCAGACATCGTAGCCGCCCTTGTTGTGGGTGCCCGGGTAGCGGTACTGGTAGGGCTCCTGCCACGGGTCGAGAAGCGGGTACTTGCCGTCGGCATAGGGGCCCCGCCAGCGGTCGGCCTTGTTGGCCGGCGCCACAAAGAGCGCCTGGAGCCCCTCGTCGGTCGACGGGTAGTCGCCCATCTGGAGGCGGTAGGCCAGGAGCGGCGTCTTCAGGCTCTGGTTGACCATGAGCTTGGCGACGTCCCTCTGCGAGCCGCCGAAGAGGCCGCCCACGTTGGACAGCGTGAGCCCCATCAGGAGCGCGATGATCGCCAGGACGACCAGGATCTCGACAAGGGTGAAGCCGCGGCGCTTGGGGCAAGGGGGGGTGCTCATGGCCGGGGGAGAATTGGGGAAGGGCATCGCAATGTCGAGACGCTCCCCGGCGGCCAAAGGTTCCGGGATTCGTCGGCCGGCGCGGGCAAGGTAAGGCTTCTTGCAGAATCGCGCCCGATGCATTTTGTCTAACGCAAGCAGCACCCCCGCTGCCCCACAGAGAAAAGGACCCCCACCATGAGAACCCTAAGCCGCTGCCTCGCACTCCTTCTCGCCGCCTCGGCCGCCATGCCGCTCATGGCCCAGCAGAAGCGGGTGAGCCCCCACGAAACCGTCAGCGCCGTGATCGGCAGCCGGTCCACGGGCACCCGCATCACCCTCACCTACGGGCGGCCCTACACCGCCGACCCCAAGACCGGCGCGCCGCGCAAGATCTGGGGTGAGCTCGTGCCGTGGGACAAGGCCTACCGCCTGGGGGCCGACGAGGCCACGCTCCTCGTCCTCCAGCATCCCATGGTGATCGGGGACACCCCGGTCCCGGCCGGCGCCTACACGCTCTACCTCGTCCCGTCGCAGACGGGGCCGTCGAGGCTCGCGATCAGCACGGACATCGGCAAGTGGGGGATCCCGGTGGACGAGGGCCACGACCTGGCAAGGGTGGACCTCAAGGCGGACACCCTGCCGGCCCCGGTCGACCAGTTCACGATGGCCATCGAGAAGGTCCCTGAGGGCGGCGCGCTCCTGAAGATATCGTGGGAGACGACGCAGTTCTCGGTGGCCCTGAAGCAGCCAGCGGCGCACATCGACTTTCCCGCCGCCAGCCCCGCGGCCACGATCAGGCAGCGCGTCGGACTGACCGACATCGAGGTCGTCTACTCGCGCCCCAGCCTCAGGGGCCGGGTCATGATCGGCGGCATCAACCCGTACGGGGAGGTCTGGAGGACCGGCGCCAACAGCGCGACGCGGATCACCTTCAGCACGCCGGTCACGTTCGGGGGAAGCCCGGTCGATGCCGGCACCTACGAGCTCTTCTCGATCCCGGGCAGGGATGAGTGGACGGTCATCCTGCAGAAGGCCATGAAGCAGTGGGGGGCGTACACGTATGACCCGAAGAACGATGTCGTGCGCGTGAAGGCGCCGGCGACCCCGCGCGTCGAGCCGGTGGAGACCTTCACGATCGGCTTCAACGACCTCACCGACGAGTCGGCGACGTTCTACCTCCTGTGGGACAAGGTGCGCGTGCCGGTCACCCTCAAGGTGGACGTCGTCGGCGTTGTCGTCCCCCAGGTCAAGGCGGCGATGGAGGGCCCGGGCAGGAAGCCTTACCTGCAGGCAGCGATGTTCTACCTCGACCACGACATCGACCTTCCGACGGCGTCGGCCTGGGTCGACGCCGCGATCGCGGAGAAGCCCGACGAGCTCTTCTACTACTATTACCAGAAGGCGCGGATACTCGCGAAATTGGGCGACAACCCCGGGGCGCAGGCGGCGGCCCGGCAATCGACGGAACTGGCCGCAAAGGAGGGCGGGCCCACGAAGGACGAATACCTCCGCCTGAACGAGGCCGTCATCGCCGGCCTGAAGTGACGAGGCCCGCCCCCTCAGCAGCACGCCGCGGCGCGCGGTTGCGCGCCTGCGCCGCGGCGGC
>DATNLY010000270.1:0-2926 GCA_035602635.1 Opitutaceae bacterium
CTCGTCCGGTACGGCGGGCACCTGTACTGCCCGACGTACGGCGCCATCCACCCGGGGAGCGACTTCGGGCTCGGCTACGCCTACGAGACGGACTACCGCGCGCTGCGGGCCAAGTTCGCCCGCGAGAACGCGGGAGACTGGGTGCTGATGCCGGTTGTGCCGTACGGCCCGAATGAGGACTGCTATCCGGGCCAGTCGTTCCTGCCGCGGCCGCCGGACGGGGCGCATCGGCACTATTTTGGCACCGACCAGATCAACCGGGACATCCTGGCAAGGCTGCTGTACGGCCTGCGCAACTCGCTGGTGTTTTCGGTCGGGTTTGTCGCCCTGGTCTACCTCATCGGGGTCGTGATCGGGTGCTCCATGGGATACTTCGGCGGGTGGCTCGACCTGGGAATGCAGCGCTTCATCGAGATCTGGTCCCTGCTGCCGTTCCTGCTGGTCGTCATCATAGTCCGCGCCGCGCACCCGCCGGGCACCCAGTTCGGGCTCGGCCACCTGCTGCTCGTGGTGGTCCTGTTTGCCTGGACGGGAATGACCTACTACATGCGAAGCGCCACCTACCGCGAGAAGTCCCGCGACTACGTGGCGGCGGCCCAGGTCCTGGGGGCGGGCCCTGGCCGCGTCCTGTTCCATCACGTCCTTCCCAACATCCTCTCGATCCTTGTCACCTTCCTTCCCTTCCAGTTCGCGGCCGCGATCGCCAGCCTGACGGCCCTGGACTACCTTGGCTTCGGGCTGCCGCCTCCCATGCCGAGCTGGGGCGAGCTGCTGCGCCAGGGGACCGGCAACCTCGACGCCCCCTGGATCGTGGCGTCCGCCTTCACGGCGCTCAGCCTGGTGCTGATACTGATCACCTTCATCGGCGAGGCCATACGCGAGGCGTTCGACCCGAAGAAGTTCACAATCTACCGCTAAGGCGCGTATAACCCCTTTTCAAGAACCATGCATTCAACACGGCCACTGACCTTGCTTCCAATCGCGCTCGCCGCCCTGGCCCTGTCGGGCTGCAGCCGGCCGGCGGAGCAGCCCTCCGCGCAGGCCGCGGCGCAGCCCGCCAACGCCTTCCCGGGCATGGAGGCCGACCTCCAGCGCACGCTCAAGGAGCAGTCGTCGTTCTACATATCAAAGACGGCCGCCGACGTGGGGAAGGACACCCAGGGCCTCAAATGGGAGGACGGCTCGGACCTGCCGCCGCTCGGCGACCCGGCCGCAAAGAAGGGGGGCACCCTCACGATATGGGTTCCCGACTTCCCGGGGACCTTCCGCTCGATCGGGCCCGACTCCAACTCCAGCTTCCGCGAGTTCCTCCTGGACTATGTCTCGATGGGGTTTGTGAGGTTCTATCCCAACCAGGCCGGGCGAATCTACCCGGAGCTGGCCAGCGCATGGGCGGTGGACCCCGGGAAGAAGACGGTGTTTTTCCGCCTGGACCCGGACGCGCGCTGGTCGGACGGCGTCCCCTTCACGACCGACGACGTCGTCTTCAGCTTTTACATGTTCCGCAGCCCCCTCCTCAACGATCCGTGGCTAAACGACTATTTCAAGAAGACCTACAGCGCGCTGACGGTGTACGACGCGCACACGTTCTCGATGACGCTCACGGAGCTGAGGCCGGACATCGTGGTGCGCGCCGGCGCCTCGGACCAGGCCGAGCCTCCGTTCCCCAAGCATTTCTTCAAGGACTTCGGCCCCGACTGGGTCCAGAAGTACAACTGGCGCATTTGCCCGACCGTGGGCGCCTACACGTTCCGCGAGGAGGACGTCAAGCGGACGTCCTCCGTCACGCTGAGCCACGTGAAGGACTGGTGGGGCGAGCGGAAGCGCTTCAACGTGGGCCGGTTCAATCCCGACCGGATCCGCCTCCAGGTGATCCGCGACCCGGACAAGGCGTTCGAGGCCTTCGTGCACGGCGACCTCGACGTCTTCCACCTGTCGACCCGGCTCTGGTACGACAGGCTGCCCAACGACAGCCCGACCGTCGCCTCGGGGTTCACGGTCAAGGCGAAGTTCTACAACCGCGTCCCGCCCCCGGATTTTGGCCTCTGGATCAACGAGTCCATGGCGCCGCTCGACAACCGGGATATCCGGCTCGGCATCCAGTACTCGAGCGACATGGATCTGGTGTGCCGGCAGTATTTCAGGGGCGATGCCGTGGTCCAGAAGACCTCCTCGGATGGATACGGCTGGGACGTGAATCCGGAGGTCAGGCCGTACCCCTTCGACCCGGCGAAGGCCCGCGAGTGCTTCGCCAGGGCCGGCTACACCCAGCAGGGGCCGGACGGGGTCCTCGTCAACGCCCAGGGCAGGCGGCTTTCCTTCACTATCACGACCACGTACCGCCAGTATCAGGATGTCCTTGTCATCCTGAAGCAGGAGGCGATCAAGGCGGGCCTCGAGTTCAACATAGAGGTCCTGGACGAGACGACCGGCTGGCAGAAGACCCAGGAGAAGAAGCACGAGATCACGCTCGCGGCGTTCAACCGGCCGGTCGACATGTTCCCCAGGTACTGGGAGACGAGAGCGGGCGAGAACGCCTATGACGTCCCCTACCTGCCCGACGGATCGCCCAATCCGGCGAGGAAGGTCAAGCACAGCACCAACAACCTGACAGAAACCGCGGACTACCGCCTGGACCAGCTGATCCACCGGTATGACAAGGCCGAGACGATGGATCAGGTCAGGGAGCAGGCCGCCCGGATCGAGCAGATCCTCCATGACAACGCGGCCTGGGTGAACGGGTGGAAGGCGCCCTACTACCGCGTCGGATACCGGCCGTGGATAAAATGGCCCGCGGACTTCAACGTGATGCAAAGCCTGGATGAATTCCAATTCTGGATGATGTGGATAGACCCGGACATCCAGAGGGAGGCGCTGGCGGCGAAGGCGGAGGGCCGCAGCCTCCCGGCACAGGTCCTAACCTACG
>DATNLY010000271.1:0-19771 GCA_035602635.1 Opitutaceae bacterium
GATATTCCTTCCCGCCGTGCCGGTCGCAGTTTCGGCCCCCGCGGGCCGCATAGCAAATGCGGCCGCGGCCGGCCGCGGCTCGGAGACATTGCTTCTCGTCGAGGACGAGGTCGCCGTGCGAGAGTTCGCAGTGGCTGTCCTGCGCAACCAGGGCTACCGCGTGCTGCAGGCGTGCTCCGGCGTCGACGCCCTGGAGGTGTGGAAATGGCACGGACCGAGGATCTCGCTGCTCTTCACCGACCTGGTGATGCCGGACGGCCTCAGCGGAGCGGAGCTCGCCGTCCGACTGCGCAAGGAGAGGCCCTCCCTCAAGATCGTTCTCACGAGCGGCTACATAAGCGAGGCAAGTGGCGAGGAGGTCCCGGCGCCCTCGGGCACCCACTTCATACGCAAGCCCTACAAGCCGCAGGCGCTCGCGCAGGTGGTGCGCGACGCGCTCGACGGCACCTTCAACTCATGACGCGGGCGATTGCACACGACTCGGAAACACCTGCCACGAAAAATGAAATTTAAAACGATGATGCGCCTCGCGTTGCCCTTACTGCTTGCGGAGTTGGCGGTGATCACGACTGGCCGGCTTGCCGCCGTGGAATTGAGCATGCCCGACTCCAAGCTCCCGGCGATTGATGTCCACGGATTCCTAAGCCAGGGATTGCTGGACTCGAGCGATTACAACTATCTGGGCGACAGTTCGCACGGCTCGTACAAGTTCACCGAGGCGGGGCTCAATGCCTCGTTCAATCCCTTCCCACGCACGCGGATTGCGGCGCAGGAGTTCACCTACGACGTGGGCCCGGCCGGGAATTACGATGTGGTTCTCGACTATGCGCTCGTCGAATACACGTTCAACGACCACCTCGGCATTCGCGCTGGGCGCATCCGCCGGCCGGAGGGGCTCTACAACGACATCCAGGACGTGGACCTGGCGCGAACATGGGTGTTGCTGCCGCAGGGGATGTATAACGCGCGCTGGCGGGACTTCTATGTCTCCGAGGACGGCGCGGAGATCTTCGGCACCTTTTCCCTGAACCAGGCCGGAAGCCTGTCCTACGAGTTATATGACGGGCTCCAGCACCCCAAGCTTGATGGCGGCCTCGCCCTTCAGAAGGCGAATCTCCCCCCATTCTCCAAGCTGACATGGATAAATTCGCCGAATCTGGGTGGTGGGCAGCTCTGGTGGAACACGCCGTTGGAAGGTCTGAAGGCGGGGCTGGCGCTGAACTACGATGAGGGGCTGACGTTCATCAACGCTGCAGGACGGCAAAGCAAGGGGTCCCCCATCACCCAGCATTACTCGCTCGAATACCTCAGGGACTCGTGGACATTCCAGGCCGAGTATCTGAGGTTCAAGATCAACTACCTCAATACCGGTGGCGGCTTGCCCGCCTCGACCAAGCTGATCGAGCCCGACACATGGTACGTCAGCGCCGCCTATCGGTTCAACAGGTGGTTTGAAGCGGGCGGCTACTACACAACCTACTGCGCGGACGTAAATAACCGGCACGGCAAGGGGCTCCAATTTCCCTCGGATGCGAACCAGGCGGACACCGCCCTCTCGCTCCGGTTTGATGTAACCCCGTGGTGGATCTTCAAGGTCGAAGGCCATTACATAAAGGGCACGGCGCAGCTCCTCGACAACGCTGCCAACCCGGTGCGGGGAAACAACGGCTGGAGCATGCTCGCCGTGAAGACCACCCTGAGTTTCTAGACGGCCAACCAATCAAAAAATCTAATGAAAATTAGCCCATTGATGATTGGCCTGGCTTGCGCGGGACTGCTGGCCGGCACGCTGAGGGCGGCGCTGCCCGACGGAGCCATCGTCATTGCCAACGGGAGCGTGCCGATCGCCAGCATCAGCGCGGGTGCACTGAAGGATATTTACACGGGCAAGACGACATATTGGCAAGACGGCCAGAGCGTGGTCATCGCCGTCTCGGCCGACACGACGGACTCCAGCCTGAAGAGGGTCAGCGGCATGGACACCAGCTATTTCAGGACATTCTGGCAGCGCATGGTGTTCTCCGGCCGCGGGCATCTGCCGAAAAAGACGGATGATGCCGCGTCGCTCGTCGACCTCGTCGCCTCGACCACAGGGGCCATCGCCCTGGTGCCGGCGAGTGCCAGCCTGAAGGGCGTCAAGGTGCTCGAGGTAAGATGAGCCCGCGGGCCTCCCGTTGCCGAGAAGATCATAGTCCATGAACCCGATTCCTCGAACCTCAAACCCCGCCGAACCGGACGGCGCAAGGGGCATCGTGGCATCGGCCGATTCCGCCGAAATGGACGGTGAATTGATCGGAAGGCAGGGAGTCCGGCCAATCTCGGCGACTTTCCGACGCATCCTCGTCGTCGTCCTGGTGATCTTCGCCTTTGCCGTGGTGCAAATGATTTCGCTTTGGGCGGTGTGCAATGTCGGGATGAAGACCGCCGCATCCCTGGAATTCGAGGGTCTGCCGACTCTGAATGTCCTAGCCTCCCTGCAGGAGAACCTGGTCACCTATCGGCTTGTTTCGTACGAGTATCTCTTCGCCCAGGAAAAGGAGAGGGCCGGCAAGGCGAATGAGGTAGCGATTCTCGCATCCCAGATCCGCAGCGAGCTGGCGGCCATCAAGACGCTCTTCCCCGAGGGAGAGGGCCGGCGAATGGCCTCCGAGCTCGGGGATGCGATCGACGACCTGGACACAGCATTCCAGAGAATTAGGGTTCTTGTGGACACAGACTTCGTCGCGGCGATGGCCTCGATGGATCGGGATATTCCACGAAGGACCGAAAGGGTGGCGGCAGCCGCGAACGCCCTGAAACAATACGGCTACAAATTTTCCGGGAGCCAGGCCGAGGCAACGTTCGGGAGCTTTGGCTGGATCAAGAAGAACGCCATCGCGTTCGGGGCGGGGAACATCCTGGTGGCTCTGGGGGCGGTCGTGTTCGTGCGTGTGGCGGCTCAGCGCAGCCACGCGCAATTGTCGCAGACGCTGGCGAAGCTCGATGAGCGAACAGTGGAGCTGGCCGGATCGCTCTCCCTGGTTCACGCAACGCTTGAATCCACGATCGACGGCATCCTGGTGGTCGACCGGAATGGCAGGTTCACGACGTTTAACCGGAGGTTTGCGGAGATGTGGCGCATCACGCCCGAGGCTCTCGCCTCGGAGGACCGCGATCAAGTCGTCAACTCTGTGAAGAGTCAGTTGAAGGACCCCGAGGGATATTACCACAAGGTTCAGGAGACATATGCCAGTGCCGATAGCAGGACATTTGACATTCTGGAATTCAAGGACGGGCGCGTGTTCGAGCGCTACACCCAGCCGCAGCAGGTCAACGGAGCCAACGTCGGCCGCGTGTCCTGCTTTCGCGATGTGACGGAGCGAAAGGTGGCGGAGGTCAGGCTCGCCGAGACACACAGGCAGCTGGTGGACGCCTCCCGCCAGGCGGGCATGGCCGAGGTCGCGATCGACGTTCTCCACAACGTCGGAAACGTGCTGAACAGCGTGAACGTTTCGGCGATCCTGGTCTCCGACCGCGTTCGCCAGTCAAAAGCGATCAACGTCGCGAAGCTGGCGGAAATGCTCGACGAGCACAAGGATGGGCTCTCCGATTTCCTTACTAAGGACGAGCGCGGCCGCATGATACCGGGCTACCTGGGAGCGCTGGCGGCATCGCTGACCGCGGAGCACGCCGCGATCCTCGGGGAGCTCTCCGACCTCGGAAAGAACATCGAGCACATCAAGGACATAGTCGCCACGCAGCAGCTCAACGCGCGTGCCTCAGGGGCCACCGAGGCAGTTTCCGTTGTCGAGATGATCGAGGAAGCCCTGCGCATCAGCAAGGACACCCTTGCACGGCACCGCGTGGACATTATCAGGGACTTTCGGGTGCGCCCGGTCATCATGACAGACAAGCACAAGATCGTGCAGATCCTGATCAACCTCGTGATCAACGCCAAGTCCGCATGCGTGGACTCCGGTCGCACGGACAGGCAGGTCACCGTGCGCACAACCGGCGAGGGCCTGGGCCTCAGGATCGTGGTCATCGACAACGGAGTGGGGATTCCCGAGGAGAACCTCATACGGATCTTCAGCCACGGCTTCACGACGCGCAAGGGCGGCCACGGCTTCGGACTGCACAGTGGTGCGCTCGTGGCCAAGGAGCTCGGCGGCACCCTGCTTGCGGAAAGTGACGGCCCGGGCCGCGGTGCCACGTTTGTTCTGGAACTGCCCTGCGGCGCCAATCCCTCCCTCTCATGAATACCCCAGTCGTGGAAAAGAACCTCCGCATACTCATCGTTGACGACAATCGCTCGATTCACGGTGACTTTCATAAGATCCTGGCCAGCGAACACGCCTTCGACAAGGCGCGCGCCGTGGAGGAGGCCCTGTTTGGCGATTCGGCCATCGCGCCCCCCGCCGTCCGGTTCCAGCTCGACTCGGCCTATCAGGGCAAGGAGGGATTCGAGATGGTGCAGCGGGCGCTCGCAGAGGGGCGGCCCTATGCAATTGTGTTCATGGATGTGCGCATGCCTCCCGGTTGGGACGGCATTGAGACGGCGGCAAGGGTCCTGGAGGTCGATCCCGAGATTCAGATCGTGATCTGCACGGCGTATTCGGACTACTCCTGGAGCAAGATGGGAGAGAAGCTCGGCCAGTCGGACCGGTTTGTCATCCTGAAGAAGCCCTTTGACAATGTTGAGGCCCTGCAGCTGGCCACTGCGCTCACAGAGAAATGGAATCTCGCGAGGCAGGTGAAATCCCGCTTCGAGAACCTCGAGGTACTCGTGGAGGGACGAACGCGCGAGCTTCGCCTGGCGAGGGATGCCGCGGAGGTCGCGAACAAGGCCAAGAGCGAGTTTCTGGCGAACATGAGCCACGAGCTGCGCACCCCGATGAACGGCGTGATCGGCATGGCCGGGCTCCTGCTGGACCTTGAGCTCGGCCCGGTTCAGCGCGAGTACGCCGAGACCATCCGATCCAGCGCCGACGCGCTTCTCACCGTGATAAGCGACGTGCTCGATTTCTCGAAGATCGAGGCTGGCAAGCTCACTTTCGAGACAATCGACTTCGATCTCACGGAGACGGTTGAAGGCACGCTCGACATGCTCGCTACTCGTGCCTACGAGAAAAAAACCGAGCTCATGATGGACCTGGCGCCGAATGTGCCGCGCCTGCTGCGCGGCGATCCAGGCCGGCTGCGCCAGATACTCATGAACCTGACCGGCAACGCCATCAAGTTCACGGACGGCGGGGAGGTGGTCGTCCGCGTCACGCTGCAGGCCGAGAGCGATACGCGCGTCGTCCTTCGCTTCGAGATGCGCGATACGGGGGTGGGCATCTCGCCCGAGGCGCAGCTGACGCTTTTCCAGGCATTCACGCAGGCCGACAGCTCGACAACGCGGCGCTACGGCGGCACCGGCCTGGGCCTTGCGATCTCAAAGAAGCTTGTGGTCATGATGGAGGGCGAAATTGGGGTGGCAAGCGAGCCAGGCAAGGGCTCGACGTTCTGGTTCACGGCACAGTTTGAAAAGCCGGTTGGCGACAAGCCCGCAGCGCTCGCGGAGCTCGGCGGCTGGTCCAACATGCGCGTGCTGGTCGTCGACGACAACGCAACAAGCCGGCAGATCCTGCGCCACCAGATATTCACGTGGAAGCTCCAGAAGGGCAGCGCCGCGAGCGGCCACGAGGCCCTGCGGGCGCTGCGCACCGCCGTCGAGGAGGGGCACCCGTACGACATCGCGCTCCTTGACGTCGAGATGCCCGAGATGGACGGCATGACGCTGGCGCGCTCGATCAAGGCGGAGCCGGCGATCGCCGGAACGCGCCTGATCGCATTGACGCCCTCGGGTCACGCCACCGCCGCCGCGGAGATGCGGGCCGCCGGCATCGACGCATCTCTCGGCAAACCGGTAAGGCAGTCGCGTCTCTTCGACTGCCTTGTCAGTGTGATCAGCAACGCCGAGGCGGCCAGTCTCTGGACGCCGAAGGCAGGTGCGGCGCCGGCGCCGCTTTCGCCCGGCCTGCGCGAGAAACTCGAGGGCATGCGCGTCCTTCTGGCCGAGGACAACGCCGTGAACCAGAGGGTCGGGACCGCCCTGCTAAAGAAGCTCGGCTGCTCCGTCGTCGCCGTCGCAAACGGCATCGAGGTCCTGGAGGAACTCCAGCGCTTTCCCTACGCCCTGATCTTCATGGATTGCAACATGCCTGAGATGGACGGGATGGAGGCAACGCGGCTCATCCGCCGGCGCGAACGCGACACCAGCCAGGTTTGCCCATGGAAATCGCCCGTCCACATCATCGCGCTCACCGCAAGCGCAATGCAGGGTGACCGCGAAAAGTGCATTTCGGTTGGCATGGACGACTATGTGAGCAAGCCCGTTCGGCTCGGCGAGCTCCAGGCCGCGTTGGAGCGCTGGCAACTTGCGCCGGTTGCGGTGACCTGAGGCCCTGACTTTCTCCGGCAAGTCCGCCTCGGGCGGTGCGAGCTGCCCATCAGGCATGCCGGAATCCAGCCCGGTCCTCCCGACTTGCTCCGTGGTCGGAGGGAAGGTGCTTCTTGTGTTATGACGGAGGTGATTCTTGATTGGGGACTTGGGAACGACGATGCCAGGGAAAGGATCCAGCGATCCGCTGCATGGGGTCACGCTCGAGCGCTTGCTGACCGAGCTGGTGGCGCGCGTCGGCTGGCAGGAAATGGCCCGCCGCGTCGCAATCCGATGCTTCCTCTTTGATCCGAGCATCAAGTCCAGCCTCACCTTCCTAAGGAAGAACCCTTGGGCCAGGGCGAAGGTGGAGGCAATATACGTGGACCTGATCTCGCGCGGCTGAGAAACCGGCGAACCGCCGGTCCAATCGGCTGTCCAGTGCCTCACCGTTGAGCGCATTGGCCGAAAGCCTCCGTCGATTTGAGCCGTCCTGGATCAGGGTGGGCAGGGTCCATCGGCGCATGTGCTTTCTGAGGTCGGAGGGGAGGGAGGCGGAGGCGCGGGAAATCGAGGACAACGAGCTGGCGGCCGCGGTCGTGGACGCCCGAAGGGAGTCGGAATCGGATGCCGAGGCCGACGCGCTACTGAACACGCTGAGGGCCGAGGCGGAGGAGCGCGTTGCGGACGCCATAGCGTTTGCGGAGGTGCTGATGCCAATGCTGGCGGAGCGCCTCAGGCCTTTCGCGCAGGCGGGCTCCAGGGAGCCCGAGAATGCGCGGCAAAGGAAGCCGAACCCGGATAAGTCCGGTGAGCCGCGGGGAATCGCCGACTTTATCGACGACATGCTGGCCCAGGATCGCGCCGGTTCTCGCTGATTGGCATCCCTGTAATGTAAACGATTAAATAACAATACTATGTCAACGGCAACAGTCGAAAAACTACCCTCGCTCTCCGCCAGCACGCCCATTGCGGCACCAGGCTCCACCTCCGCCCGTCCACCCGCGGCCAAGGCCGCCGTCCTCCTTGTAGGCCTCGATCTCGGCACCAACAAGTCCTGCGTCCTGGCGGGCCCGCCGGGATCGAGCGATATCACCGTGAGCAAGGTGGTGCCGTCCGTGGTTGGATACGTGAAGGACGGGATCGTGGACGGAATCATCACGGGCAATGCCCGGATCCTTTACGGGGACGAGGCGCTGCGCCAGATGCTCCACGTCGACCTTGCAGCCCCCCTTGCCGAGGGCGTTATCGCCCGGCCGGAGGCCGCTCGGGACTTCCTGCGGCACATCCGGCTGATTGCCGACCCCACTGGCCGCGCGGACATCCGCGCCGTTGTGGGCGTGCCTGCAAACGCCGGCGAGCCTGCGCGCGAGCAGATCAGGCGGTCGGCGCAGGGCATCTTTTCGCGGATTCTGCTCATTCCCGAGCCGTTCCTTGCGGCCCTTGGTTTCCGGGACGACTCCCGGGTCAAGCAGCCGGGCTACGTGGACCCCGTGGTCAATTCCCTCTTCATCGACATCGGGGGAGGGACAAGCGACCTGTGCCTCGTGCAGGGCTACTTCCCGACGCACGACGACCAGATCAGCATTCCCTTCGCGGGAGACGGGATCGACGAGATCATATTCGACGAGCTTAACCGCACCTACCCGAACAACGGACTCTCCCGCATCACCGTGCGCGAGATCAAGGAGACCCACGCCTATGTCGGCCCGAGCCGCAGGCCCCTCGAGGTCAGGGTCGTCATAGGCGGCAAGAGCCGGGCACTGGAGCTGGGGGACGCCATTGGCAACGCCTGCAACACATTGATAGAAAAGATATATCCGGCGTTGACGAGCCTGATCGAGAATGCGTCGTCCGACTCGGTCGTGACCCTGCTCCAGAACATCATCATCACCGGCGGCGGCTCGCAGATTCGCGGCATCGACACGGTGCTCCAGGCGAGGCTCGCGGGCGACGGCTACGAGTCGCCACGGGTCCGGCTGGCCGGCCAGGACTTCAGGCGCTACGTCGCAATTGGCGCCCTGAAGGCCGCGCGCGCGGCGCGCGAGAACCAGTGGCAGTTTCTGCTCGAATAGCGCGCAGTCCCCTTTGGGAGGTGCTCACGAGTCGACGCGGATGGGGAGCACGACGAACGGCAGGCTGGACAGGAAGAAGCGGCGCTGGAGCGTGAACACGGTGTGGTTGTGCAGCCAGCGCGTGAGGTTGGTCTCGTAGGTGAAGAGCAGCTGGCCCGCGAAGAAGACCTGGTTTGGGAACTCCTTTGCGGCCTCGCGAGCGAGCTTCATCACCTCCCCGGTCACGTCGTAGCCGATGCCCGTGAACGCCTTCGACCCGTATCCGCGCACCTCCGCGAAATGCACGTAGCGGGCCGCCTCGGCCTCGGTGTGCGCCCGCAGGGCATCGATGTCCGCGGCGCCCTTGAAGTTGCCCGCGTCCACGGAGCCGACCTGGATGAAAACGAAGTTCCGGAAGGTGTTTCCGAACATCCTTGGGACATTGAGGACCGTGTGGAGCCCGAGCCCGTTGAACCCGTTGACGAGGATCACCGCCGTGCGGGCCTTCCTGTCGGTCGCGGCCGGCGCCGCCGGGTGATTCGAGGATTCGATCTGGGCGGCGTCGACGATACCGTCCAGGCGCTTGAGCTGCAGCCCGACGCCATTGTAGTGGCGCTTGATCCCGAACGCCGCGAACACGAACAATCCGGTCACCAGGAGGGTGACCCAGCCTCCCTGGTTGAACTTCACGATCGTCAGCGAGACGAGGATCGACGCCGTCAGCGCGAAGCCGAAGCCGTTGATCGCGAGCTTCTGCAGCCAGGCCCTGTCCGTCGCGCGCTCCTGCCACCAGTGGCGGACCATCCCGGCCTGGGAGAGCGAGAAGGTGATGAAGACGTTGATCGAGTACAGGATGACAAGGAGGTCGACGGAGCCCCGCGTCACGAGCATCATGACAAAAGCGGAGAATCCCATGAGGAGTATGCCGTTCATCGTCACAAGCCGCTCGCTCAGGTTGGCGAAGCGCGACGGGAACCAGCGGTCGAGCGCCATGTTCGCCAGGACGCGGGGCCCGTCCAGGAATCCCGCCTGCGCAGCAATGATCAGGAGCGCGGCCTCGGAAAACAGCGTGACGATGACATATGAATTGCCGGTCGCGTGGCTCCATCCCGAGGTCATGCGCTCGAAAAGGACGGCATTGAGGGTCTTGTCCGGGTTGATCTCGACGCTGTAGAGCTGGTAGGCGACGAGGAGCCCCGCCACCGTTATGGCGAGCGAGGCGCCCATGTAGACCATGGTCCTGCGGCCGGTGCGCACTCGGGGCTCGCGCAGGATGGGCAGACCGTTGCTCACCGCCTCGATTCCCGTGTAAGTTCCCGCGCCCATGCTGTAGGCCTTGAGCAGCAGCGCCATCAGGCCGAACCAGCCCACGGAGGCGCTCACCGCATGGATCTCATGGGCGGTGGCGGTCCCGATCCCGGCCATTCCGGAGGCGTGTGTGGCCATCGCGTAGATGATGGCGAAGGCGTGCGTCAGGACGAAGACCGTGAATATCGGCACCCAGATGATGACCGACTCCTTGACGCCGCGCAGGTTTATGAGCGTCAGCCCGATCACCCCTGCGATCTCGAACAGCAGCTTGAACTGCTGCGCCGTCGGCGGGAACAGGCTGAAGAGGGCGTCGCCGCCGCTGGCGACGGAGATGGTCACCGTCAGGACGTAGTCTATCAGGAGGGCGCAGCCGGAGACGACCCCGGTCGCGGGGGAGAGGAGCTTGCTCGCCACCAGGTACCCGCCTCCGCCCGTCGGGAAGAGCGAGATGATCTGGGAGTAGCTTGCGCAGATCGCGATGATCGTTACGACGGACGCCAGCGCGACAAAGAGGCTGAGGTGCGTGTTGCCTCCCAGCGCCTTGAAGGTCTCCTCGGGCCCGTAGCAGGAGGACGAGAGCCCGTCGGCGCCGAGGCCGACCCACGCGAACACCGCGATGAGGGAGATGTTGTGGAAAAGGTTCTTCTCGGTCAGCGACTTCTCGCGGCCGAGCACGATCGATTTTAGTGACATGAATTTGGCCTCCGCGGCGCAGCCGGTCCCGCCTTAGCGCCGTGAGGTCGATGGACGATGAAAGAAGGGGTTAGCCGGGCAAGGAAGACATTGTTGAGAAATCATTAAGAGGCGCGTAAACGCCTCTCATAAGACCGCATAGCAAATCCCGGGCCGGTCCGGAGCCGTCGGGCACCCCCTTGACAGGCCATGCGGGGCGTCGCTATCTCAATGCCCTGCATGGAGGCAGCCCTTGACCAGCCGGTTCTCGTATTAAACCGCCTATGGCAGGCGGTTAACGTCATTGGCGCGCGCCGGGCGTTCGGCCTCCTTGCCCGCGGGCACGCGCACGTCGTCCATCAGCAGGAGGACGACTTCAGGATGTTCTCCATGATGGACTGGATCGATTTTTCGGAGAGCAACCCCCCGATGGCCGCAATGGAGTCCGTTCACACGCCGACCCTGACGATCCGGCTTCCGCGGGTGATCCTCCTGACATTCTTCGACAAGCTTCCATGCAAGGAGCTCAAGCTCACGCGCAACAATGTCTTCGAGCGCGACAAGAATTCCTGCCAGTACTGCGCGCGCGTTCATCCGCGCGAGCAGCTCAACCTCGACCATGTGATCCCGCGCGACTACGGCGGGAAGACCACGTGGGAGAACATCGTTTGTTCCTGCATTCGCTGCAACACGCGCAAGTCAAACCGCCTTCCGCACGAGGCCGGGATGCGCCTTATCCGCAAGCCGGCCCGCCCGAAGTGGAGGCCGGTCATCTCCATGGTGCTGGGAAACCAGCACCGCGAGATCTGGAAGGACTTCCTCGACATCGCCTATTGGAACGTCGAGCTGGAGGAGTGAGCGCCCGCGTGCGCGGCGCTAGCCGCGCGCCGTTGGAAGCGAGATCCGCATCGTGGTCCCGGCCGGGCTCGAGCTGACGAGGCAGATGTCGCCGTGGTGGCCCTGGAGGACCCGCTTCGCGATGGCGAGTCCGAGCCCGGTGCCGTCGGGGCGCCCGGTGAGGAACGAGTCGAAGATCCTGTCGCGCACGGCGTCCGGGATTCCCGAGCCCGTGTCCTCCACGTCCAGCACAGCGAACGTGGCCGTCCCGCGCGTCTCCGAGGCGAGCCTGATGGTGATGTCGCCGCCCCCAGGCATCGCCTGCATCGAGTTGATCAGCAGGTTGAGGAGCACCTGCTGAAGCTGCCCCTTGTGGCCCTCGACGATGACCGGCATGGCGGGGCTCTCGAACGAGACGTGGATCATGCTCTGGGTGAGCTTCAGCCGGATGAGCAGGAGCGTGTCCTCGACGATCTCGGTGACCTGGTGGCGGGAGTGCAGGCTTGTCGGGGCCTTTGCGAAGTTCAGGACGCGGGTCACGATCGCCTCGAGCTGGTCGAGCTTCTCGCCGATGACCCGCATATCCGTCCTCCTGGGATCACCCTCGGCGAAATCGAGCCCGAGGCCTCCATGAAGGAGCTTGAGGACCGTCAGCGGGTTGCGGATCTCGTGGGCGATCTCGGCGGCAAGCAGCCCCAGCGTCGTCAATCGCTCGTTCTTGCGGAGGGACTCCTCGCTCAGGAAGACGCGGGCATAGAGCCGCGAGTTTTGGAGGGCGACCGCCCCGAGGCTCGCCAGGGCGCTGCAAAGGCGCTTCTCGTCGTTGTCGAAGCGGCGCACACGGTCCGTGAAGACGGCCAGCACCCCCATGACCTCGCCCTCGAATATCATGGGCGCCGCCAGGACGGAGCGGATCCTCGGATCGCGAGGGAGGTCGGCGAGGTCGAAGAACTCGGGGGACTGGATGTCGGCGAACGAGACCGGCTTTCTCGTGTGGACGGCCGATGCCGTAAGGCAGGAGCGCAGCGGCAGGTCGCCCTCGGGCGAGAACGTCTCGGACTCCCCGGTGTAGGAGGCAAGCCGCAGGATTGAGGATCCGGGGTCGTGAAGGAAGAAGGCGCACGTGCGGGCCTGAAGCATGGCCGCGGCGTCGCGCGTCAGGGTGTCGAAGAGCTCCCGCTGCTCGAGCTTGCCCACGAGCGCCTGGCCGGTGGCGATCAGCGCCTCAAGCTGGCGCTCCTTGCCGCGCAGGTGGCGCGTCTCCCACAGGCGGTGCAGGACGCGCGCCGCCTCATCGGCCAGCCGGACAAGGTGGGCGAGGTCGCTCGCGGTGAAGGACCCGGGCAGGTCCCGTTCCAGGGCGATCACCCCCTGGATACGGCCGTCGGGCGCCAGAAGCGGGGCGGCCATCTCGCAGCGGGTGTCGCGGCGCAGGGGCTTGCTGCGCAGGTCCGCCGACGAATCAGGCACAAGGACGGGCTTTGCGTGCCAGGCGACCCACCCGGGCACGCCCTGGCCGGGCGCGAACGAGAGCTCGGCGTCCGAGGGAAGGCCCAGGCCCGCCTCAACCTCGAGCTTGCCCGACTCGGGATTCTGGAACGCGACCATTCCGCATTCCGACTCCAGCGCCGAGGAGATGAGCGCCAGTATCTCCCGGGCGCCGGCCGCGGGGTCGTCCGGGCCTGAGGCAAGGGAGGCGATGGCGTGGAGCGCCGCCAGTTCCGCGTCGTCGGTCATTCAACAAGTCGTGCAGGCGAGTCGGGCCCGCGCAAGGGATTACGGGGCCCGCACCGGCCCCTGGCGGGTGGCTAACGGGCCTCGGCCACCGGGACCTGTGTCGGGGAAATGACCTCCGTGAGCGCGTTTCTCAGTCCCCGGAGCCTTTCGGTATCCTCGACCGGCTCGTGGTTTGCGCTCTCGATGTAGAACGTGTCGATCGCGACACCCCTCTCGGTCCCGATGCGCGCAAAGGTGATGTCGAAGCCAAAGTCGAAGATAGCCTTGGCGAGCCGGTAAAGGAGCCCGATCTGGTCGCGGGCCTGGACCTCGACGATCGTCCTCTGCATCGAGATCTCGTGGTAGACGTCGACGGTCGGCGGAAAGGAGCTGTGGAGCGCCTCGCCGCCATTCGAGTAGAGGTAGCGGGTCGCCGCGATCTTTTTGGCCTGGGCGAGGATGTCGGGATAGAGGTCCGCGTTTGAAACGAGCGTGGACTCGATGATCCTCGCGAAGGCCTCCTGGGCCGCGAAGTTCTGGACGACCCCGCGGCCGGGCTCCACGACATAGAAGGTGTCGATGGCGATGTGGTCGGTCCTCGAGATGACCTTGGCGCCGAGGATGTTCAGGCCGGCGGCGCTGAATGCGCCGGCCAGCTTGTAGAACAGGCCCGCGCGGTCCCATGTGACCACGTTAACGACCGTGAGCGACCGGTTGAGGTCGTCCTTCCAGTCGATCACCGGCCGAAGGGAGCCGACCGAGTCGGTGGCGTTGATCGACTTGAGCAGCTTGTTCACCATCTGGATGTGGAGCGTGATCTCGCTCCCGTCCGTGTGGATGAAATAGCGGTCGGGCAGCAGGCTGAAATGGGCCGCTATCTCGTCGTCGCTTATGCCGGGGATGCGTCGTGCGATCAGTTCTTGTTGGGTCATCTTGCGCTTTTCGTCGTGGCTTGCGTCTATCGCTGCACCGAGCCTAAGCCGCTCGAGCGTGTTGCGATAAAGGGAGGTATGGAGTGTGTCCTTGTAGCTGTTCCAAAGGTCTGAGGATGTCCCCCGAGAATCGCAGAATGTGTGGACGTAGAGGCACCGCAGGCGCTCGGCGTTACCAACCAATTCGGCAAAACTCGCAGATGTCTTGGGATCATCGACATCCCGCTTCTGCCAGAATCGTGCCATCGCGAGATGATTCTTTATCACAAATGAAACAAGTTCGCGGCCCCTGGGCGAGACCGCCAGGCGCCTCATGATGGGCTCGGCGAGCCGGACCCCAGCCTCCGAGTGGTTTTGGATCCCTTCGGCCTTGCCGAGGTCGTGAAGCAGGAGTGTGAGATAGACCAGGGCGGGATCCTCGACCTCGTGGAGCGCGTTGCGGTACTTGAGCTTCATGGGCTCCGCCTCCGTGAAGATCATGTCGAGCTCATTTATCGCATTAAGTGTATGTATATCAGCAGTATAGCGATGATAGAACTCATGCTGCACGAGGCAGGTGAGCGCATCGAACTCGGGTATGAACCGGCCCAGCACGCCAAGCTCGTGCATGCTCTGCAGGGCGGGGTGGACGGCGCCTAATTCCGAAAGGATTGCCCTGAAGGCTACCGCAGCGTCGGGCGACCCCTGGAGGTCGGCCATCAGCGGAAGCGATTCCCGGATCAGCTGGGCGAGGTGGAAGTCGAGCGCGCAATCGAGCTGCTGGCAGTGGCGGAACACCCGGATCATCCTCACGGGGTCGTCCCGGAACACCGTCGCGGCCTCGGCGGCGAGCTCCCGGCCGCGCACGACAAATCCGTCCACCCTCTGGGCCTTGCGCATGCGGGCTATCTTCAGGGTCTCGCGGATGGGGACCCTTGCCCCGCTGGACTTCCTGCCTATCGTGAGCGCCAGGCGGCTTTCCACCGTCTTCGATATCCTGTAGATCGTCTGCGCTGACCGGTAGTAATCCTGCATGAACCGCTCGACGCGGGCGAGCATGGCGGGCTGGGTGTACCCCAGGCTCCATGCCACCTTCGGCTGGGAGTCCAGGTTGAGGATGTCGGTGGGCCGGATGGACTCAAAGTGGAGTTCGTTGCGGACGCGCAGCAGGAAGTCATAGGACCTGTTCAGCTCGGCAACCTCGGCGGCGGCCAAGTGGCCCTCCTCGGCCAGCTCGTCCATCCGGGTGATGCCGAGCTTCACCCGCGCCATCCAAAGGGCGTTCTGGTAGTCCCGCAGGCCCCCGACCCCGTTCTTTATGTCGGGCTCCTGGTTGAAGACCGTGTCCCCGTACTTGGAGCGACGCTGGGCCTGGTCCTCGAGCCGGGCCAGGATGTATCCCTTCGGGTCGTCGGTCGTGTAGAAATTCCGGTAGGCGAGGAGGAACGCGTCGCACAGGGCCGCGGACCCGGCCAGGTACCGAGCCTCGAGGAGGGCGGTCAACGTCTGGATCTCCCTCTTTGCCTGCACGAAGACCTCCTCGACCGTGCGTGTCGAGTGCCCGACCTTCAACCCGCAGTCCCAGAGGGGATAGAGGATCTCCTGGGTGAGGTGTGCCTGGAAGGGCGCGACAATGGCCTGCTTGGACTTTGTCGGGTAGAGGAACATGATGTCGATGTCGCTCCATGGCGCGAGCTCGCCCCGGCCGTACCCGCCGAGCGCGATCATCGAGACCGCGGCCGGCATCCGGCCCCGCGTCCGGGCATAGAGCTCGATCGCGTGGTCGAAGAGGCGCGAGACAATGGCATCTATGATTGCCGCCCTCCCTCGCTCAACCTCCAGGCCCGAGCCGCCCGCGTCGTGCCGGGCGCGCAGCTCCATCATGGCTTTCTTCAGGAACGTCTTGCACGACACGATGCGGGCCGCGCCGGACGTCTCGCCGGAGAAGGAAAGGAGCGCGCTGGCCAGCTCGTCGAGGGTTTCGGGCATTTGGAGGCTCGCCCAGTGAAACCCGCGCCGGCCAGGATTCAACAACGGATGGCGCACCGGGGACTTGCCTGCAGGGAGGCCTCCCGGTTTGCTGGCGGACTTTCAATGGCCGAGATCACCAAGAGTTACGAGCCCCGCGACGTGGAGAGGAAGTGGTATGCGTCCTGGCTGGGGGCGGGCGCGTTCGCGGGAAGACCGGCCGCGGGCCGAGCCGCGTACTCGATCGTGATCCCGCCGCCCAACGTGACGGGGGTGCTGACGATGGGGCACGTGCTCAACGCCACGATCCAGGACATCCTCGTGCGCCGCGCGAGGCTGGAGGGCAAGTCGGCGCTCTGGATCCCGGGCACGGACCACGCGGGGATCGCGACCCAGGCCGTGGTCGAGCGCGAGCTTCGCAAGGAGAAGACGACGCGGCGCGCCCTCGGCCGCGATAAATTCTTGGACCGGGTCCGGGAATGGCGCTCCGAGAAGGGCGGGATCATCCTCGAGCAGCTCCGCCGCCTCGGCGCCTCCTGCGACTGGGAGCGCACCCAGTTCACCATGGACCCGGACTATTCCCGGGCGGTCCTGGCAGTGTTCGTCGACCTCTTCCGGCGCGGGCACATCTACAGGGGCAGGCGCATGGTCAACTGGTGCCCGTCCTCATTGACCGCCCTGTCCGACGAGGAGGTCATAATGAAGCCGGTGAGCGGCACGCTCTTCAAGGTGAGGTACCTGCTCGTCGGGGAGCCCGGGGGGTTCGTCGAGGTCGCGACCACACGGCCCGAGACCATCCCGGGGGACGTCGCCATCGCGGTGCATCCCGACGACCCGAGGTATGCGGGCATCGTCGGGCGCAGGGTGTTGAGGCCGCTGAACCAGGCGGAGATCCCCGTGATCGCCGATCCCTCGGTGGACCCGAAGTTCGGGTCCGGCGCCCTGAAGATCACGCCCGCCCACGACAGGCTGGACCACGAGATAGGCCTGCGCCACGGGCTCCCCGTCGTCGACATCCTGAACGCCAACGCGACCCTGAACGAGCTCGCGGGGCCGGAGCTCGCCGGGCTGGAGCGCTTCGCGGCGCGCAAGAAGGCGGCCGAGCTCCTGCGCGCATCCGGTGCGCTAGCCGGGGAGGAGGCCTACGAGAACAACGTCGGGTACTCCGAGCGTGCGGACGTGCCGATCGAGCCCAGGCTGACGCTGCAATGGTGGCTGCGCTACCCAAGGGTCGAGGAGGCCAAGTCGGTCGTCCGCGACGGGATCATCCGCTTCCATCCGGAGCGGTGGGCGAAGGTCTACCTGCACTGGCTCGACAACATCCAGGACTGGTGCATCAGCCGGCAGATCTGGTGGGGGCACAGGATCCCGGTCTGGTACCGCAAGGGGCTGGACAGGGACCGCCTGGGCGAGGCGGACCTCGCCGACCCGGCGAAGGTCCATGTCTCCGCGGAGGGGCCTGCGGACCCGGAGAACTGGGTCCAGGAGGAGGATGTCCTCGACACGTGGGCCTCCTCTTGGCTCTGGCCCTTTGCGACCATGGGATGGCCCGACGCCGCGGCGATGTCGAAGGCCGGGTTCGACTACTTCTATCCCACGAGCGCGCTGGTGACGGGACCGGATATCATCTTCTTCTGGGTGGCGCGCATGATCATGGCCGGGCTCGAGTTCGTCCGGCCCGGGGAGCCAGCTGCGCGGCGGATTCCCTTCCGCGACGTGTACTTCACGGGGATAATCCGCGACGCAAAGGGCAGGAAGATGTCGAAGTCCCTCGGGAATTCGCCCGACCCCATTGAACTCATCGACACCTACGGGGCGGACGGGCTCAGGTTTGGGATCATCTCGATCGCCCCCCAGGGCCAGGACATCCGCTTTCAGGCCGAGCGCATCGAGGCGGGAAAGAACTTCTGCAATAAGCTGTGGAATGCGTGCCGATTCCGGCAGCTGAGCGGGGCCGCCGGCGACACCTCCTCGCTCAAGTCCATCCTCCTGCGGATCGACCCGAAAAGCTTTGACGACGACGACCACGCGATATTGGCGCGCCTCCTGGGCACCACCCGGGAGACCGACCGCTGCTTTCGCGAATATGAGTTCAGCGCGGCTGCGCAGGCGCTCTACGGGTTTTTCTGGAACGACTTCTGCGATTGGTACGTTGAGGTTTCAAAGTCAAAGCTGCTCGAGCCCGGCACCAAGGAGAACTGCCTCGCGATCCAGGACCTGGTCCTGCGCCAGGCGCTGCTCCTGCTTCATCCCTTCATCCCTTTCATCACCGAGGAGCTCTGGTCGCAGCTTGGCTACGCCGGGCCGAAGGCCGGCTTCATGGAGGATTCCGTGATCGAGGACGCCTCCCATTCGGCCGCGGCGCTCGCGGTTCTCGGGGCGGTGCCGGATTCCGAGAGGGTCGCCTCCGTCGAGCGGATGAAGGCGTTCGTGTCCCAGGCCAGGGCTCTCAAGGCCGATGGCGGCGTCGCCAGCCGCCGCGACGTCCGGTTCCTCGTCAAGGCGGACGACCGCGCCTGGGCCACGATCGGAGCGAACCTTCCAAAGCTCCTGCGGATGGCGGGAGCCGCGGAGATATCGAGAAGGGACAGTTTTGACGGAATCTCGGCCGTCGTGACTCCCCTGGGCACGCTGGGGCTGGACCGCGCGGCATCGATCGACGTCGCCGCCGAGAAGCAGCGCCTGAAGAAGGAGCTGGAGGCGCTTTCCAGGCACGTTGCCGCAACGGAGGCCCGCCTTGCGAATCCCGCCTTCACGGGCAAGGCGCCGCCCGAAGTTCTGGAGGGTGCGCGCAGGCAGCTTGCCGAGCAGAAGGCGAAGCGCGCCGAGCTTGAGCGCTTGCTTGGGTCCCTCGGCTGAGCCAGGGTGGGGCACCATGGCCGCCCCGCCCCGAGTGCTCGCATTTTCCGGAAGCGCCAGGCGCGATTCGCTGAACAGGAAGTTCCTGGCGGTGGCCGCGCAGGCCGCGAGGGAAGCGGGCGCCGAGGTGACGCTCGTGGATCCCGCCGAAATCGCCCTGCCTCTCTACAACGGGGACCTCGAGGATTCGGAGGGCTTGCCCGCCAATGCCACGAAGCTCCTGGGCCTCATGGGCTCCCACGAAGCGCTGCTTGTCGCGTCGCCCGAATACAACTCGATGATCACGCCGATGCTGAAGAACACTCTCGACTGGTGCAGCCGCGCCGATGCGAATCCATTCGAGGGCAAGGTTGCCGCCGTGATCTCGGCGTCGCCCGGCATGTACGGGGGCGTCCGGTCCCTCCAGCTGGCCCAGCAGCTCCTGCTCAAGCTGGGATGCCACGTCGTGCCGGGCCAGTGCGTCCTGCCGCACGCAGACAAGGCCTTTGACGCGGATGGACGCCTGACGGATGCCCGCGCCCGGAAGTCCGTGCAGGAGATGGCGGCCAAGCTTGTCCTGACGGCGACGAAACTCTCCGCCTAGGGCCCCCGCGGACCCCCAGTCTGCGGGCTTGCCCGCCGGGGCTGGCCTCGCATCATTTTCGCCCTCAATGAAGAAAGCCCTCATCACCGGCATCACGGGCCAGGACGGCTCGTACCTGGCCGAGCTCCTGCTCGCCAAAGGCTACGAGGTGCACGGGATAATTCGCCGGGCATCAACGTTTAACACGAGCCGGATAGACCACCTTTACAGCGATCCCCACGTGAACGGCGTGAGGCTCTTCCTCCATTACGGCGACCTCGCCGACTCCGTGCAGATGGTGAAGCTGCTCTACGAGCTGCAGCCCGACGAGATCTACAACCTCGGCGCGCAGTCCCACGTGCGCGTCTCCTTCGACATCCCCGAATACACGGGCGACGTGGACGGGCTCGGCGCCCAGCGGATCCTGGAGGCGGTCCGCGAGGCCGGCCTGGTCAAGAAGGTCAGGTACTACCAGGCG
>DATNLY010000284.1:0-2408 GCA_035602635.1 Opitutaceae bacterium
CGTAGGAGTAGACAAACGGGAACACATCGAAGAACCCCATGGCCGGGAATAGCGTCCCGGCGAAGATGAGGAAGCCGGCGAGCGCCCCCGCCGCGACGCGCTTCAGTGGCCCGCGGGCCCGCATGGCCGCGGCGAGGAGCCCGAGCGCAAGGGCCAGCGCGCCAAGCGGGAAGAGGTACTGCCACGCCTGGGAGGCATCCACCGTCCAGTGCGGGTAGATGAACATCAGGTCCGCGGGCCACAGGAGCTTTGCGAGGTAGAACCAGACCACCCGGCCGGCCAGGAGGAGGCGGTCGGGGCGGGTGAGCACATATCCGGCACCCTGCGCCCCGACGAGGGCCCTCTCCACCCAGGCGGTGTAGAGCCCCGCGAAAACTCCCAGCGCCAGCCACGGGAGAAGCGGCACGACGTCCCTCCTCCAGTCCAGGCGGCCCCTCTTCCAGCAGAGGATGACCAGGATCGCCGCCGGCAGGGTGGAGGTCACCGTCTTCGTGAGGAGCGCCAGGACGAAGAGGCCGAGCGCAAGCGCGTACTGCGCGCCGCGCCGGTCCCTGTCGAAGCCAAGGTAGGCAAACGCCGAGCCCAGGCAGAAGACCGCCGAGAGCGTGTTCTTCTGCTCCGAGATCCATGCGACCGACTCCACGTTGACCGGGTGAAGGGCGAAGACGAGGCCCGCGAGCCAGGCCCCGGGGAGGGCGAGCCGGCGCATGATCGCCATCACCATGCAGGCCGAGGCCGCGTGGAGGAGGATGTTCAGGAGGTGGTAGCCCAGGACCGCGTTCCCCCAAAGCCGGTGCTCCACCCAGAACGCCGAGTGGAGCAGCGGGTAGTACTGCTGCGTCGCCCCGGGCTCGAGCCAGATGCGGCGCAGCCCGTCGACCGACTGCAGGGCCGCCTTGGTCACATGGGCGTCGTCGTCCCAGAGCAGCCCGCCGCGCATCGCCGGAATGTACGCGGCCAGCGTCGCGCCAAAGACGAGCGCCACGGGCACGATGGTCCCGAAGTTGAATGACCGGGGGGCTGCCGACGGCACCGGATACCAAAAGCAAATCCAGCGGGGCGCCGCAACCGCCTAATCGGGGGATGCCCGCGAGCTGTCCGAGCGGGCACAGCGGGCACTCGTGAATCGAGCCTCGATTTCAGAGGGCGGGTCCCTAGGCTCCCTGCCTGTCGGAGATTCGCGAAGCCTTGCCCCTCCCCATGAAAACCCCGTTCCTGCCCGCCCTGATCGCGACGGCCGCCCTGCTTGGCGCCGCTCGCCCCGCACACGCCCAGTCGGATGCCGCCCCATCGCCCTACAAGGTCGTCCGTTCCGCCAGGGTCGGGGGCCCGGGCGGCTGGGACTACGTGCTCGCGGACCCGGACAACGGTTATCTCTACGTTCCCAGGGGCGACCACATCAGCGTGTTCGACATCAATTTATTTGCCGTCGTCGCGACGATTCCCGGGACAAACTCGGTCCACGGGGTCGCCGTGGACCCGGTGTCGCACCACGCCTTCAGCAGCAGCCAGCCGCTCCTGATGTGGGATTCCCAGACACTGGCGGTCATCAAGACGATAGCGGTCCAGGGCAGGCCGGACGGGATCCTTTTCGAGCCGGCCACCGAGCGGGTCTACGTGCTCAGCCACCGCGCGCCGAACGTGACCGTGGTCGACGCCAGGAGCGGCGACATCGTGGGCACGATCGACCTCGGCGGCGCGCCGGAGCAGGCGGCCAGCGACGGCGCGGGCCGCGTGTACATCGACGTGGAGGACAAGGACAACGTCGCCGTTGTCGACGCCAAGACGCTCCAGGTCACGGCCCATTACGACCTGACGGGCAAGGGCGGGGGGCCGGGAGCGCTGGCCCTCGACATCAAGAACCACCTCCTCTTCGCCTACTGCCACGATCCCGCGGTCGCCGTGATCCTGGACGCCAACGACGGGCGCATCCTCGGCACGCTTCCGATCGGCAAGGGCGTGGATGCGGCGGAGTTCAACCCGGCGACGGGCGAGGCCTTCAGCTCCCAGGGCGACGGCACGCTGACGGTCATCAAGGAGACGGGCCCGACCCAGTTCGCGGTGGAGCAGACGGTGGCGACCAAGTCCGGCGCAAGGACGTCCACGCTGGACGCCAAGACGGGCCACATCTTCCTCATCACCGCGGACCGGGTGCCGGCGCCGCCGGCGCCGAGCCCGACGCCCGCGGCCGCCGCCGCGCCTGGCGGAGGGGCGCCGCCCGCGCCGCGGCGCGAAAGGATGCAGATGGTGCCCGACTCGTTCACGATCCTCGAGGTCGGGAATTGAGGCGGGGGCCGCCGGATGCCGCAACAGGTTGAGATTTCTGTCGCGTTCTGAGGCGGCGCCCCGGAATTTCCCGCCATGGATCTCCCGCCGGTCTGGGTGCTCGGCTCAATCATGGGCGTCTC
>DATNLY010000287.1:0-4502 GCA_035602635.1 Opitutaceae bacterium
CGCCTCCGGGGAGACGACGAGCTCGAAGCGGTACCTGTTGGTCTTCTCCGCCATGAAGTTCTCGCGCTCCCGCAGCCTGCAGGAGGTGATGAACGAGCCGATCCTCGCCGAGAAGACCCCCTCGAGCCGGTCGGCGCGGACGGCGTCGAGGAGCTCGTCAAGGAGGCGCAGCCCGTCGGCGTCGGCGACCTTCTCGGCCGCCCAGGCCTCGATGCGGTCGATCGTGAGGAAGCCCGCCTTCACCCCGTCGACGATGTCGTTCAGCGAATAGGCCGCGTCGTCGGCCCAGTCCATGATCTGGCACTCGACGCTCTTGAACTGGTTGAGCGGCCCGCCCGGGCGCAGGCCCCTGGGGACCGGGGCGCCCCCGAAGACGAAGCGGCGCACGTCCCTCTGGCCGTCGTAGAGGAAGTGGTTTGCGGGGGGCTTGGAAAACTCCTCATAGAGCGTCTTATACTTGAGGACCCCGTCCACGAGGGCGCGGGTCGGCTGCATCCCGCGGACGCCGGTGCGGTCCTGGTACATGCGCTCCATGAGGATGTGGACCGTCTGGGCGTTCCCCTCGAACCCGCCCCAGGCCGCCATGAGCTCCTGGAGCGTGCGCTCCCCGGAGTGCCCGAAGGGCGGATGACCGAGGTCGTGCGCGAGGCAGACCGCCTCGACCAGGTCCGCGTCGATGAAGAAATCGTCCCCCAGGGGCCCCTTCGAGGTCCTCAGGAACTGGCAGATCGAGCGCCCGATCTGGGCCACCTCCATCGAGTGGGTGAGCCTCGTCCTGTAGAAGTCGTACTCCCCGGAGAGGAACACCTGCGTCTTCGACTGGAGCTTGCGGAAGGCGTGCGCGTGGATGATCCGGTCGCGGTCAATCTGGAACGCGTTGCGGTAGTCCGTCTTGCGGCTGCCGCCAAAGGTCTCGCTGTCGAAGGGTCGGTAGAATCTGTTGGGCATGGGTCCGGGGATACAGGGGACAGCGCGCCCGGGCGGGACGCAACACCGGAGCGGGGCCCGCCGTTTCTCTGTTGTGAAGCGGGGCGGGCGGGGCGATCCTGTGGCGCACCCAAGATGAGCGCCAAGATGATGCACGCCCTCTCCAAGACGGCGCCCGGACCGGGGATCGCCCTCACGGAGGTCCCCGTGCCGGTGCCCGGCCCGAACGACGTGCTCATCAAGATCATGAGGACGTCGATCTGCGGCACCGACGTGCACATCTACAACTGGGACGAGTGGGCCCAGCGCACCATCAAGACCCCCATGGTCATAGGCCATGAGTTCGTCGGCACTGTCGAGGAGGTCGGGGCCAACGTGCAGCGCTTCCGCAAGGGCGACCTGGTCGACGGCGAGGGCCACATCGTCTGCGGCGTCTGCCGCAACTGCCTCGCCGGGCGCAGGCACCTGTGCAAGGACACGAAGGGGGTCGGCGTGAACCGCCCGGGCGCCTTCGCCGAATTCCTCTGCATCCCGGCGACGAACGCCGTCCCCGTCGACCCGGCGATCCCGCTCGACGTCCTCTCCTGCTTCGACCCCCTGGGCAACGCGACCCACACCGCCCTCCAGTTCGACCTGATAGGCGAGGACGTCCTCATCACCGGCGCGGGCCCGATCGGGTGCATGGCCGCGGCCATCGCGCTCCACTGCGGCGCGCGAAAGGTGGTCGTGACCGACGTGAACCCCGCCAGGCTGGCCCTCGCGCAGAAGATGGGGGCCACGCGCACCGTGGACGTGTCCAAGGAGCGCCTGCCCGACGTCCAGGCGCAGCTCGGGATGAAGGAGGGGTTCGACGTGGGGCTCGAGATGTCCGGCAACCCGAAGGCGCTCAACGACATGATCGACAACATGGCCCATGGCGGCCGGATCGCCCTCCTCGGGATCATGCCCTCGAGCGCCGCGGTCGACTGGAACAAGGTCGTCTTCAACATGCTGACGATCCGCGGCATCTACGGCAGGGAGATGTACGACACATGGTACAAGATGACGGCCATGATCCAGAGCGGCCTCGACATCTCGCCCGTGATCACGCACCGGCTGCCCTACACCGAGTTCCAGCAGGGCTTCGACCTCATGCGCTCCGGGACAAGCGGCAAGATCATCCTGAACTGGAGCTGAGAGCCATGCCCGAGTCATTCAGGGACCACGTGCTGGAGACGCTCGCCTCGATTTCGTCGGCGGGCATGGAGAAGCACGAGCGCGTCATCGCCTCGGCGCAGGGCGCCTCGATCGAGGTCCCCCCGGGGACCCGGGTCCTCAACTTCTGCGCCAACAACTACCTCGGGCTCGCCAACCACCCGGAGGTGGTCGCCGCGGCGCACGCGGCGCTCGCGCGCTGGGGCTTCGGGCTCGCCTCGGTGAGGTTCATCTGCGGCACGCAGGAGATCCACAAGGAGCTCGAGGGCTGCCTGTCCGCGTTCCTCGGCACCGACGACACGATCCTCTACTCGTCCTGCTTCGACGCGAACGGGGGCGTCTTCGAGACGCTCCTCGGCGAGGAGGACGCCGTGATCAGCGACGAGCTGAACCACGCCTCGATCATCGACGGGATCCGCCTCTGCAAGGCTCGCAGGTACCGGTACCGCAACGGCGACGTGGCGGACCTCGAGGCCAGGCTGCGCGAGGCCGCCGCCGCTGGGGCCCGCTTCATGATGGTCGTGACCGACGGGGTCTTCTCGATGGACGGGACGATCGCGCCCCTGGGCGACATCTGCGCCGCCGCCCACGAGCACAGCGCGGTCGTCATGGTCGACGACAGCCACGGTGTCGGCGTCCTGGGCCCCGGGGGCCGCGGGACGCACGAGCACTGCAACGTGATCGGCCGCGTCGACATCCTGACAGGCACGCTCGGCAAGGCGCTCGGCGGCGCGACGGGCGGCTACGTGAGCGGGCGCCGGGAGATTGTGGAACTCCTGCGCCAGCGCTCCCGCCCCTACCTCTTCTCGAACAGCATTCCCCCGTCGATAGCCGCGGCCTCGATGGCCGCGGTCGGGCTCGTCAGGAACTCCCACGGCCTGCGCGAGCGCCTCCACGAGAACACCCGCCTCTTCCGCGAGGGCCTCGGCGCGGCGGGCCTCACGGTCCGGCCCGGAATCCACCCGATCGTGCCCGTCATGCTCGGCGACGCCGCCCTCGCGCAGCGCTTCGCCGAGAGGATGCTGGAGAAGGGGATCTACGTCATTGGCTTCTTCCATCCCGTGGTCCCCAAGGGGGCCGCCCGAATCCGCGCCCAGGTAAGCGCCGCGCACAGCGCGGAGGACATAGCGGCCGCCGTCCGGGCGTTCTCCGAGACGTGGAAAGAGCTCGCGCGCTATGGCAGGATCGGCACCCAATTATCCCCGCCATGCCAAGGATCTCGGACGCCGCCCTCCGCCGCCTGGAAAAGACCGCCAGGTCCGCGGCCGCCCGCGCCTACGCGCCCTATTCCGAGTTCCCGGTGGGGGCCGCCGTCCTCGGGCGCACCGGCAGGGTGTACGCGGGCTGCAACGTGGAGAACGCCTCCTATGGCCTGTGCACCTGCGCGGAGCGCAGCGCGGTATTCTCCGCGGTCGCCGCGGGCGAGCGCGCGATCAGGGCCGTCGCCGTCTACACGCCGACCCTGCTGCCGACCGCGCCCTGCGGGGCCTGCCGGCAGGTGATCCACGAGTTTGGCCCGGAGGCGCTTGTCGTTTGCCTCTGCGACGGAAAGAGCCGCATCGAGACCCGGCTCTCGGCGCTGCTGCCGGCCGCGTTCGGGCCCGGGGACCTGGGGTAGGAGGAGGCAATAAAGGGTGGTTTTTGGAACACCCCTAATGCTACTCTAGGGCGCAGGACGCATCAAGAGCCCCTGTATTTTGTGGTCGGAGGTTAATGGCGCGATTAGGAATACCAATTTGCTGTTTTCAAAAGTGGCTATGTAGGCATCCCATCCCCGGTCATCGATGCTCTTGAATACCAATGATTTTAGCCCGCCCGCTCCTTGAAATTGTCTCTGAATCCCGGCCCATTGCTTATTGGTCAAGGCAATCAAACCGGGTGTCATGTCATCGAGATCTGGTTGGCCTTTGATCAGACCATCAATATTTCGGCGCAGAGGAGCTTCGCGGTCGGGGTCTGGAGTGTTGTTCTTGATGCGCTCCGTTAATGCGGCGTCTGGCGCCGGGAACATGTAAAGCGTCTGCATTTTTTGATCAGAACTCAAAGGCCCGATTAGGAATTCTATTTTCTTGTTTTCAAATGTGGCTACGTAGACGTCCAATCCTTGGTCATCGACCTTCTTAAATTCCAGTGATTTTAGGGCACCCGTTCCTCCAAAATTCTTCTGAATCGCAGGCCATTGCTTATTAGTCGCGGCAATCAATCCAGGCGCCATGTCATCGAGATCTGGTTGGCCTTTGGTCAGCCCATCAATATTTCGGCGGAGAGGAGCTTCCCGGGCGGGGTCTGGAGTGTTGTTTTTGATACGCTCCGCTAACGCGGTTTCGCCCGCTTTCACCACGGACTCGCCAACCTTGGGCGCATGAAGCTCCATCCCGTTC
>DATNLY010000294.1:0-2823 GCA_035602635.1 Opitutaceae bacterium
GTATCTCCACGCCGCGGGCCCCAAGGTAGGCGAGCACGCGCTCCTTCAGGCTCCCGCCCGCCGGGGCGCCCCCGCGGCCGTTGTGGAGCGGCTCGCCGGTCGGCAGGTAGTCGCCCTCCCTGAAGCTGTAGAGGTTGCGCCCGTTCACGGACAGGAGGGGGATCGCGCGCGCCAGGCCGCCCAGCTCGTCCAGGTCGACGCCAAAAAGGAAGATGTTGTAGGAAAACCGGTGGGCCTTCGGCGCAAACCGGTGGTGCATCACCTGGCATTCGTATAGGCAGGACCTCATGGCCTCGGACATTCGTTTTGCTGCGGGTGGCATTGTCAAGCAGCCCATGGGTCGCGCCCCAGGAGCAGTTCGCTTAGTCCGGCCGCGGAGAGGAGCGCGTCCTCGTGGAACCCGTACCGGAAGTAGCTGCCGGCGTAGAACGTCTCGGTGGTCCCGGCCGCCGAGGCGTTCAGGCCCGGAAGCCCGCCCTGGGCGCGCAGGGCGCCCAGGTTGAACAGCGGGTGGTCGTACTCGATCGTCCGGAGCACGCGGCCCGGGTCGATGGCCGAGGGCCGGTTTATCGACACGAAGTAATCCTGCCTCCCGGAGACCCCCTGAAGGGAATTCATCCAGTAGTGGGTCGCCGCGGAGGGCTCGCCCGAGGCCCCCCGGTTGATCTCGTAGTTCCAGCTGGCCCAGGCAAGGCGGGTGCGCGGCATGACAGAGGCGTCGGTGTGGAGCGTCGCCGTGTTGGCCTGGTACCTGAACTCCCCCAGGAGGCGCGACTCCTCGGGCCGGGGGTCGGAGAGGAGCGCCAGCGCCTGGTCGGCATGGCAGGCGAGTATCACCCTGTCGAAGACCCGCACCTCGCCCGAGTTCAGGGTGACCTGCACGCCGGCGCCCGTGCGCGCAATCCCCGCGGCCGCGTCGCCCAGCCGGATCCGGTCCCTCCAGGGCGCCACCAGCTTGTCCACGTACGCCATGGATCCGCCGACGACCGTGCGCCAGGGGTGCTGGGTTTTCATGCCGAGGAACCCGTGGTTGTGGAAGAAGCGCAGCAGCGTCGCCGCCGGGAACGCCTGCATGAGCTCAGGGGGGGTGCTCCAGACCGCGGAGCTCATCGGGGTCAGGTAGAGCTCGAGGAAGTCGCTGCCGTAGCCGCGCTGCCTCACGTACTCCCCGAGGGTGAGCTCCTGCGTCGCAGGGTCGCCGAGCGCCCCCACGGCCTCGCGGTTGAAGCGGTCGATCGCCGCAAGCATCCGGTAGAATCTCGGGTTCACGAGATTGCGTCTCTGGGCGAACAGGTGGTTCAGCGACGAGCCGTTGAACTCGAGGCCGGTGTGCGCATGCCTGACGCTGAATGACATGCGGGTCGGCGCTGATTCCACGCCAAGGCGGTCGAAGAGCCTGTCGAGCAGGGGATAGGTCACGCGGTTGAACACCATGAACCCGGTGTCGATCGGCAGCCGCCGGCCCGTGACCGGCTCGTCCACGCAGACCGTGTTCGAATGCCCCCCAGCGTAGCCATTTTGCTCAAAAAGGGTGATGTCGAAGTCGCGGTGCAGGAAATGCGCGCAACCGAGCCCGGCGATCCCGGTTCCGACAATGGCCAGTCGCGTCATAGGTTCCTGAATGACAGCAAATAAGCCGACCATTGGGCAAGAGTGGAGTCCATGTTCTGCGGTGCCACTCCCTACCTACGTCCCCGGGGCCCGCAGGGATGCAATTGAATCGGCTGCGGCCTCAGGGCTGCCGACGGTTCCAGCTCCTCAGGTCGGCGGGCGTGTCGATGTCGACGCCCAGCGACGGGATCTCCACCGAGGCGATGCCACCTGGGTCGCCATTGAGAATATCCCGGGCGCCCCGGTCGCCGCCTAGGGCCCTGAGCCCGGCGAAATGAGCCCGGCCGAACACCGCCGGCGACCCATTCCTCCCGTTGTAGCGGGCGCATGCGATCCGCCCTGTCGACCTGTGGAGACCGGCGAGCTGGGCGATAATCCCGGGGGACAGGGCGGGCTGGTCGACGGGCGCCAGGAGGACGGCGTCCAGCGCGGGCTCCTCGGCCAGGGCCGCCTCGATCCCCACCCGGATCGACGATGAAAGGCCGGCCGACCATCCGGGATTGAGCGCCTCGACGATGGGTCGGCCCGCGAGCGCGGCGCGGATTCCTGCGGCGTTTGCCCCCAGGACGACCACGACCGGATGCGCCCCCGCCGCGAGGGCAGCATCGGCCGCCCTCGCGACAAGGGGCGCACCGTCCACTTCGACCAGCTGCTTTACGGCTCCCATCCTGGAGGACCCGCCCGCCGCCAGGATGACCGCGCCGAACCGGAACGGCGTCGCTGCGGACGGCCCTGCGTCAGGCATGGATGGGCAGGCTCCGGTCGCGCAAGGGGCGCGCATCCCTGCCCGAGAGGGAGGCCCGCATCTCGGCGATGATGGAGAGCGCCACCTCCTCGGGCGAATCGGAGCCGAGGTCCAGCCCCACCGGCGCGTGCAGCCGGGACCGCATCGCGTCCGTGATCACGGGGCCGCCGCCCGAGATGTCGGAGAGCAGCCTCTCGGCCCTCGCCCTTGGCCCCAGGAGGCCGAGGTAGGCGAGGGGAAGGGGAAGAAGGTGGCGCAGGAGCGGCAGGTCATGGACATAGTGGTGCGTCATGACGACGGCGAGGGAGCCCGGCGCCGGCGCGGTCCTGGCGACGAGCTCGTCGGCGGGCCCGAGCACGAGCCCGGCGGCCCCCGGGAACCGCGCTTGCGGGGCCATCTGGGGGCGGGGATCGGCGACCGTCACGCTCCATCCCAGCTCGGCCGCGATCCGGCAGAGGGGCTTCGCG
>DATNLY010000004.1:0-4880 GCA_035602635.1 Opitutaceae bacterium
TCGGGCGGCCGCGCCGCGCCCGGCAAAGACTCCGGCAGGAAACGTCCAGAATATTGGCTGGGCGCCGATCAGGCCTGCTGCGGCCAGGCAGAGCCCGGTAAGCCCAAGGGCCGGGTTGTGGGTGGCCGAAAGCGCGATCCCGACAGCACCCACGACGAGCGAGGCGCCGGCCGTCGCGCCGCCGCGCCCGATTCGCGCAGCCAGGCGGGGAACGGCGTAGGCGGCCGCGAGGGCGCAGATCCATGGGACGGAGCTCACCAGGCCAACGAAAAGCCCGATGCTCCGGCCCAGCAGGCCCGACACCTGGGAGGGCAGGTAGAATGCAACCCCGTAGAAGCTCATCTGGATCAGGGCGTAGATGATTCCGAGGCGCCAGGCGCGCCCCCTCCCGGCGCCCCGAAGGGAGCCCTTTTCACCGGCGTCAGTCGCCGGCTCCTCCGCCCCCAGCTCGGCCTGCAGCGCGCCGCGCTCGCCGGCCGAAAGCCAATGCGCATTTGCAACGCTGTTCGGCAGGCGGGTGCAGGTCCAGGCGCCCACCAGGACAGCCAGCGCGCCCTCGACCAGGAACATCCACTGCCAGCCCCGCAGGGCGCCCCGCCCGTTCATTTCCAGGAGCAGCCCTGAAAGCGGGCCCCCGAATATCTGCGCCAGGGGCGCGCCAAAATAGAATATGCCGAACATGCCGCCCCGCGCCGGCGCCGGAAACCAGGAGCCGAGGTACCAGATCATCCCGGGAAAGAACCCCGCCTCGGCCGCGCCGAGCAGGAATCGAAGCGAGTAGAAGACGGGGGCGCTCCAGGCGAGCATCATGGCCGCCGATATCACGCCCCAGGCAATCATGGTGGCGCCGATCCAGGCCCGGGCGCCCACCCGGACGAGGACCATGTTGCTGGGGATCTCCAGCAGCGCATAGGCCACGAAGAAGACGCCGGCCCCGAACGCATAGGCCTCCTCGCCCAACCCCGTGTCCCTGAGGAACGCCTGCCTCGCATACCCTATGTTGACCCTGTCCAGGAACGCCAGGACGTAGAGGAGGAGGAGGAACGGCACCAGTCGCCGCGCCGACTTGCGCACCGCCGTGGCCAGCAGCGGCGCCATCGCCCTAGTAAACGGCTCGGCCGCCCGTCAGGTCGAAGGTGAAGCCCGTCGTGAAGCTGGCCTCCGGCGAGACGATGAAGGCCGCCATCGCCGCGACCTCGTCAAGCGTGCAGCATCGCTTCATCGGAATCTTGTCCGTCATGTACTTCACCTGGGCCTCGGGCAGCGCATCAACCATCGGCGTGCGGACGACGGCGGGTGCCAGCGCGTTCACCGTGACGCCGCTGGTGGCGCATTCCTTGCCCTGCACCTTCGTCATCCCGATGAGGGCCGCCTTAGACGCGGAATAGGCCACCATCCCCGCGTTGCCCTCCTTGCCCGCAACCGAGGCGATGTGCAGGATCCGGCCGTAGCCGCGCTTGAGCATGCCCGGGAGGACGTGCTTTGAGGTGAGGAACGGGCCGCGGACATTGACCCTCATGACGAAGTCAAAGTCCTCGAGCGCCACCTCATGCGACGGGATGTTGGTCTTGCCCGTGGCCCCCGCGCTGTTCACGAGGATGTCTATCTGGCCCCGCTCACGCAGGACCTCGCCGACGGCGGACCGCACCGATGCCTCGTCCGTGACGTCCGCCTGGAAACCCCGGCCTTGGCCGGAAAATTCCTTGTCGAGCGCCGCGAATGCCTTCGGGTCGAGGTCGAAGAGGGCGACAAAGGCGCCCCCCGCCCCCAGACGCCGGGCGATCGCCAGCCCGATGCCGGACGCCCCGCCAGTGATGACTGCAGTCTGTCCTTTAAAGGGCGGTGAATCCATGGGGCCGCCAATTAGGTCGGGCATCCCGGAGAAATTCAAGCAATCAGGCGCGCGCAGCCCGACGCCCGCCCGGCAGGGCCTGGCCTCACGCCAGCCGCTGGCTGGCGTTACGCGTGACCCACTTGTAGCACTTGACGGAGTTCCTCCAGAAGTACTTCTCCGCAGCATCCCGCCCCTTGTCGTTGAAATACTCCTGGACAATCTTGAACCCGACCGGGACGGGCAGCCATTGGTCGCCGTTCGGCCAGTCGCTCCCGTAGAGCACGCGGTCGTATCCGAAGACGTCCACGATCTCGTCGAGCCTCGGGCGGTAGAACCCGGTGTCCGTGGGGATGCGGTCGCCCTCGACCCGGCGCAGCACCTCCGAAACCTTCACGTAGATCTGCGGCCGGTCCCTGAAAGCCTTCATGCTGTCATTGTAGGACGCAAGGTCCGCGCCCCCGGCGGGCGGCACCATCTGCGGCAGGTGGTCGACGACCACGCGAAGGCTGGGCACCCGGTCGCTCACGCGCACGACGTCGGCCAGAAGCGCCACGCTCGGGTTCGCCGTGTCAAGCACCAGGTCGGCGTCGGCCAGGGCCTTCAGGTCGGCGACGAACTCCGGCTTGTCGAACTCCGCGCCCGCGTGCCGTCCCAGCCCGTAGCGGATCCCGCGGAAGAGCGGGTTCTTGTGGAAACGCTCGAGATTCGCCCTGAAGTCGGGCGCGCCGGGCACCAGGTGCCCGACGGTGCCCACCATGATGTCGTCCTTGCCCGCGACATCGAGCACCCACTGGTTGTCCTCGAGCCAGCTGCTGCACTCGATCTCAATGGCGCCAACGACGCCCAGCGGCTGGCCGATGGGGCGGTAGCGCGACGGCAGCGACGTCTTGTACAGTACGGCGATCTTAGGGTTGGGCCACGGCGCGCCCTGGGGGCGGAACGGATCGAACAGATGGATGTGGGTGTCGATGACGGGCATCGGCGGCGTTGCGGGCGCCGCGGCTGGCAGGGGCTCGTCCGCGCGGGCGCGCTTGCCCGCAACGATCAGGCCACCCGCGACGGCTCCAAGGAATGTTCTCCGATTCATGGCAAAACTGGGGTTGATGGGGTTGCGTGAGTGGGGCCGGGGAGCGGCATCGGGGCGCCCGGGGGGCCGAAGGCGGGGATTCCGGTACCTGGGCCGGAGAACGCCTAGACGTGCGCGAATGGGCGGGCAAGATTCATTTCGGCCCGCAGGCCGGCCAGGGACGATCGCAACTTGTTCGGTTCTTTTTTTGACTTGGAGGAACAACGACCAAAGCATCCGGGCGTCCGTCCTGCATTTGCGCCAAGTCCCAGCAACCCCCACCCCTGCGAGTCCCCCTCCTGATTTGTCCGCGCAGCATCACCCAATGAAACACCTTCAAGCCAGGCACCGGGTGGGCGGGATGCGCCCGCTGGCGGCGATGGTCCTCCTCTTGCTTGCGGCTCACGCCGCCCGGGCCCAGGAAGGCGGCAATCCGTTCGCGCCGGAGCAGGGACAGCCGCCGCCGGGTCCCCCGCTGCTGTTCGCGCAGATCTGCTCGCTGTGCCACGGCGGAGATGCGCGGGGCACGGACCGGGCGCCCTCCCTGCTCAACACCGACCACCTCCGGGGCATGTCCGACAGCGACATCTCGGACATCATTCGGAAAGGGAGGGGAAAGATGCCTGCGCTTCCCCTTGCCGAGCCGGACATCAAGACAATGACCCGCTATGTGCGCTCCCTCAATCCAACGGGTACGGAGGCCGAGGCGCCGGGCGATCCGGCCGCCGGGGAGAGGGTCTTCTTCGGCAGCGGCCAGTGTTCCGCGTGCCACATCGCAGAGGGCCGCGGAAACTCCTACGGACCGGATCTGTCCAGCGTCGCCCGGAGGCTCAAGTCTCGCGAATTAAGGAAGGCCCTCGTGGACCCGGGCTCCCTCGCCACGGCCGGCTACGGCACGGTGTCCGTCGAGATGAACGACGGGAGCGCCATGGGGGGATTCGCCCGGGCCCAGGGCAGCCACGACCTGGTGCTGCAGACCGGCGACGGCAGGCTGCACCTGCTCCTCGACGGCGAGTATCGGTCGGTGACCCCGGTCAAGGTCCCGGCAATGCCCGCCTTCGTGGGCACGGACGCGGAGATGCGCGACCTGATCGCCTTCCTGAGCCGCCTGAAGGGCGTCGGCGTCGGGCCGCTGCCGGGGCCGGCGGCCCCGGCGACCCAGGCGCAGATCGACGAGATCACCCATCCTCGAAGGGGCGATTGGCCGACCTACAACGGAACGCTGGACGGGAACCGCAACAGCGGCCTCGACCAGGTCAACCTCGCGAATGTCTCGCGGCTGCAGCTGCAGTGGTCGTGCACGATCCCCTACTTTGGATTGGAGACGACGCCGGTCGTCGTGGACGGCGTCATGTACGCGACGGGGAACAACCAGGTCTATGCCCTGAGCGGGAGGACCGGGCGAGAGATCTGGCGCTACGAGCGCCCCAAGAGCGCCGCGGGGGCGATTTCCAGCGACGCCGCCATCGGCGCCAACCGGGGGGTCGCCGTGCTCGGGGACCGCGTCTTCTACCTCACCGACGACGCGCACCTGCTGGCGCTGGACCGCCTGACCGGGGCCCTGCTCTGGGACATCAGCACGCCGCCGCAGGGCGCCCAGGGATACTATGGTGGCACCTCGGCGCCGCTCGTCGTGGGCGACCTCGTCATCACGGGGGTCAGCGGGGGCGACAACGGGATCCGCGGATTCGTGGCGGCCTTCAAGCCGTCCACCGGCGAACTCGTGTGGAGGCTGTGGACGATCCCCAAGTACGGGGAACCCGGGCCGGGATCCGACACGTGGAAGGGCGAGGCCCTGAAGGAGGGCGGCGGGGCGACGTGGCTCACCGGAAGCGCCGACACCGAGGCCAATGTCCTCTATTGGGCCGCGGGCAACCCGCATCCCGACACGAATGGCGATGACCGCCTGGGAAGCAATCTCTTCACCAACAGCGACCTGGCGATCGACCTGAACACCGGCAAGATGCTCTGGTACTATCA
>DATNLY010000144.1:0-2227 GCA_035602635.1 Opitutaceae bacterium
AGGCGTTCCAGCGGATCTACGACAGGCTCGGGATCCGCTTTGACGAGACCCTGGGGGAGAGCTTCTACCGGGACCGGGTCGAGCAGGTGTACGCCGAGCTCTCCCGCCACGGGGTCTCGTCGCAGAGCCAGGGCGCCCAGGTGGTCTTCCACCCCGAGCACCCCCGCTTCAAGTCCCAGCCCATGATCGTGAAAAAGTCGGACGGCGCCGCCAACTACGCCACCACCGACCTGGCGACGATCCTCTACCGTGCGGAGCACTTCCACGCGGACGTCGTCCTCTATGTCGTCGACAAGCGCCAGGCCGACCATTTTGAGCAGCTGTTCCTGACGGCCCGCAAGTGGTTCGAGCGGCGCGGCACGCCCCTTCCCAGGCTCGAGCACGTCGACTTCGGTTCCGTGCTCGGCCTGGACGGCAAGGCGCTCAAGACCCGGGCGGGCGACACCATCAGGCTGAGGGACCTCCTGGACGAGGCCAGCGACCGGGCGTTCGCGCTCGTCACGGCGAAGAGCCCGGAATTCCCGGAGGACGAGAGGCGCAGGATCGCGGAGGTCGTCGGCACGGGCTCGGTGCAGTACGCCGACCTTTCCCAGAACCGCGCGAGCGACTACGTCTTCTCGTGGGAGAAGATGATCTCGCTCGAGGGGAACACCGCGGCCTATCTCCTCTACGCCATGGCCCGGATCCGCTCGATTTTCCGCCGCCACGGCCTCGAGTGCGGGGACCCCTCCGCCGAGTCCGGGGCAGACATGTTCCAGACCGCGGGCGAGATCGCTCTTGCGCGCAAGCTCGTCAAGTTCGCGGATGCGCTCAGGCTGGCCGTGGAGACCCTGAGCCCGCACTTCCTCTGCCTCTACCTCTATGAGCTCGCGGGCGAGTTCAGCGCGTTCTACAACGCCGACAGGGTCATCGACGCGGAGCCGCCCGCCCGCTCGCGCAGGCTGCTGCTGTGCGCGCGAACGCACCTGGTCATGGAGACGGGGATCAGCCTTCTCGGGCTGCGCACGCTCGAGCGGATGTGACCAAAACGCGCTTGCCGACGGCGGCCGCGCCGATCAGCCTCCCCCGCGAATGGCCGCTCAGGAATTCTACATCCGCGAAGCCTCGGAGGCCGAGGCGCGGGGTCCCTTCAACCAGGAGCAGCTCATCTCGCTCGCGGAGACGGGCCAGCTCACGGTGGACACTCTCTGGTACGACCCGGCCATCGAGGACTGGGCCCTGATCGGATCGAACGACGAGCTGAAGGCCTCCCTTTTCCCGGAGAAGCGCAAGCTTCGCATGAAGGCGAAGGAGATCATCCCCGTGCAGAAGTCGACCGACTCCCTCGCCCCGATCACCGTCGAGGACATGCTTGCCGGCGCCGAGGGGCGGACCGACGACACCAAGGACAAGAAGGACCCCGCCGAGGCCCAGGCTCGGGCCGCGCGCATCGGCATGTGGTCCGCCGTCGTGTGCCTCATCCTCGCGGCGGCCGGGGAGATCCTGCCCGCTGCGGACGCGATCGCCGCGATGGACGTGGGCAAGCTCATGGGGCAGCCCCTCGCCTTCCTGGGGGCGCTCGACCTTTTCGTGGCGACGATGCTCGGCCTCGGGGTGGTGACCTTCTACCCCATCGTCCGGTTCCGGGCGGCGGCCGGCCTGGGCTTCTTCGGATTCCTGTTTTTCGCGCAGGGCCTCCCCTTGCCCATGGTCGCCGTGCTCGCAGGCTCGGCCGGCCTCTACTTCGCGACCGTCTGGGTCGACTTCATGCCCGTCGTGGTCGCATCGGCCCTCGGCCTGGCGGGATCGGCGGGCGCGGCGTACTTCCTTCTCTCCAGCTGAACCTCCTAAATGCCGCCCAAGGGCATCGGCACGCGGATCGTCAAGTTCTGGCGCAGTGACATCTGGCAGGCGCGCGCCGTCGCCGACCGCACGCCGCACGGCTGGTTCTACGCGCTGCTGCGGGTTGTCTCCATCTCGGGCTCGACCTTCTCGGAGACCAAGACCGGGAGCCGCGCCGCGTACCTGAGCTTCAGCTCGCTGCTCGGCCTGGGGCCGCTGATCGCGATTGCGGTACTCGTGGCCTCCACCGTGCTCGGCCAGCGAAACCCGAACCTGGCCGTCGACGCGCTCAACCACCTGATCACGTTCGTCGCGCCCCAGCTCGACCAGTACGAGAGCCTGGACAGCGACGGCTCGGTCGCTGTCAACCCGCAGCTCGTGGAGCTGCTCAACGGTTTCATCAGGG
>DATNLY010000011.1:0-6765 GCA_035602635.1 Opitutaceae bacterium
ACCCCCTTCTCGATGGTCCCGAGAAGCGGCTGCGGGACGGCCTCCGTCTGGGCGTGGGCCGTCGCCGCGGCCGCGAGGATTATGGAAAGGGCGCGTAGCATGGTTCTCGGTCCAAGGTTGGCCGCGGGCGGCGGGGCTTTCAAGCAGGTCCCTGCAGCGCCAGCGAGAGGCGGATCCAGGAGGTGACGGGTATCTCTTCGGCGCGCACGGTGGTTGAGAATCCATCGGCCGCGAGAAGTTCCAGCCATTGTGACCCCCGGGCCGAGGCGAGGTCACGGATCGCCGAGCCGATCTGCTTCCGGCGCCGCTGAAAGCATTGGCGGATCAGCGCCTTGTGCTCCGGCGGGAAAACGTGGGGCTCCGCCCTCCGGACGAGGTGCAGGAGCGCGGAATCGACCTCGGGCCGCGGATGGAAGCAGCCCGGGCTCACCCTGTGGCCCGGGGCCGAGGCGTACGCGGCCTGCAGGAAGATGGAGATGGCGCCAAAACTGCGCGTGCCCGGCAGGGCGGCGTACCGCTCGGCCGCCTCGAGCTGGAGCATGAGCACCATCCGGGCGGGCAGCGGACCGGAAAGGACCGCGTCCATCCACGGCGTCGAGATCGCGTAGGGAAGGTTGGCGACGACCTTGGCGGCCCACGCCCGGTCCCCGGGCAGGCCGGCCAGGGGATGCTCGACGGCGTCCCCCTCCATGAGGTGCAGCGCCGCGGGGAACCGAGCGGCGAGGCCGGAGGCGAGGTAGCCGTGGAGCGCCCTGTCCAGCTCGACGGCCCAGACCTCGGCGCCCGCCTCGAGGAGGGCGCCCGTGAGCGTCCCGAGGCCGGGCCCGACCTCAACCACGGTGTCGCCCGCCGAGACCTGCGCCAGCTCCATCGACTTCCTCACGATGTTCCCGTCGACGAGGAAATTCTGCCCGAGGAACCGCTTGGGCCTGTGCCCGAGGCTCGCGAGCAGGGCGCGTGTCTCGGTGGGTGTGAGCGCCATCGGTTGCCCGCCCTAGGCGGCGCGGAACGAGGCGACGAGCGCCGCGGGGTCCGCCGAGCGCATCAGCGCCTCGCCCACGAGCACGGCGCGCGCCCCGGCGCGGCGCGCGCGGCCGGCGTCGCCCGCAACCCGGATTCCGCTTTCGCTCACGGCGATGATGCCCGCGGGCAGCGTCGGGATCAGGCGCTCGCTGAGCGCCAGGTCGGTGCGGAACACGGACAGGTCGCGGTTGTTGACGCCGATCAGCTCGGCGCCGTGCGAGACGGCGCGCCCGACCTCCTCCTCCGTGTGCACCTCGAAGAGAGCCGCCAGGCCCGCGGCGCGCGCCGCCCCATGGAGGGCGCGGATCTCGCCGTCGTTTAGGGCCCGGACGATGATGAGTATCGCGCTTGCCCCGGCCTCCCGGGCCTCGAGAACCTGGATCGGGTGCACCATGAAGTCCTTCATGAGGCACGGCAGCCCGGGCCGGGTCTTCCGCATGAGGGCGGCGACCCCGCGCAGGTCCCCAATGGAGCCCCCGAAATACTTCTCGTCGGTGAGCACCGAGAGCGCATCGGCGCCCGCCGCCTGGTAGATGCGCGCCTGCTCAAGGGACGACGCGTCCCTTGCGATCTCCCCCGCGGAGGGGGAGCGGCGCTTGATCTCGGCGATGACGGCGAGGGCGCCGTCGCCCCGGCGAAGGGCCGCGGGAAACGGGGGCGGACGCGGTGTGGACGCGTCGAGGCGCGAGAGTTCCAGCTCGGACACGGGCCGAATCCGGGCGGCGATCTCGCCGCGCTTCCACCTCATGATCTCTTCCAGCTTGTCGGACACGGCACCACGAAACATAGCCCGGGCGCGAAAACCAACCAGAATCCTTGTCTAGGCCCGCCAAAGGGGCCCATCCTCCGGGGCCATGAGCGCCATCGACGAACTGCGCCGCACCATCGCGCGCCTGAGGGGCCCCGGGGGCTGCCCCTGGGACCAGGAGCAGAGCCACCAGAGCCTGGCCCGCTGCCTGGTCGACGAGTGCAGCGAGCTCCTGGACACGATCGACCGGCTCGACATGGCCCACATGCGCGAGGAGCTGGGCGACGTCCTCATCCAGGTCATCTTCCACGCGCAGCTCGCCGAGGAGGCCGGCCATTTCGACCTCGAGGCCGTGGCGAGGGAGGTCAACGAGAAGCTCGTGCGGCGCCACCCGCACGTCTTCGGGGAGGGGAGGCTGGAAACCTCCGAGCAGGTCCTCGTGCAGTGGGAGCAGATAAAGGCCGCCGAGAAGGGCTCGCGGGCGGAGCCGGCGGTGTTCAAGGGCCTCCCGCCCAGGCTCCCGTCGCTCATGTACGCCGAGGCGGTGTGGAAGGACATGGGAAAGAAGGGCCTTCCGGCAGGAAAGGATGTCGACGGGAAGCGCGTGGCCATGCTCGCCGAGGGGCTGGACGAGGGGAAGCTGGGCAGGATGCTCTTCGAGATCGCCGCCGCCGCGCAGTCCGCGGGGCTGGACCCGGAGGGGTCCCTGCGCCGCCATGTGGACGGCCTCAAGCGCAATGTCGAGCGACGCGTCCAAGGCGCCACGGCCAACGCCTGAGGGCGTCGTCGCCTCGTGGTGGACGCCCTTTGGCGACCACCTTCTGCACGAGCGCCGGTGCTCGCCGTACACCGTCCGCAACTACCGGGCGGCCTTCGAGGATTTCCACCGGTGGCTTGTCTCGTCCGGGCTCTGGGCAAAGGGGATCGACGCCCTCGGCCCCCGTGAAATCCGCGACTTCGTGATCGAGGCGCAGCGCCGGTACGGCCGCCGCACGCTCCACAACCACGTCTCGGGCCTGCGGGCGCTCTGCCGCTTCTGGATGACAAAGGGCCGCCTGAAGCGCAATCCGTTCTCCGGCGCGCCGCTTCCCAAGCTTGAGAAGCGCCTGCCCCAGTTCCTGACCGAGGAGCAGGCGCGCACGCTCCTGGCGAGCCCGGCCCGGCTGCTCGAGGCCGGCGGTTGCGACGCCTTCACGGCCGTCCGCGACCGCCTTGCGATGGAGCTGCTCTACGGCGCCGGCCTGCGCGTGAGCGAGCTCGTCGGCCTCGACCACGGTGCCGTGGACATCGGCGAGGGCGTCGCCCGGGTCCTCGGGAAGGGGCGCAAGCAGAGGATCTGCCCCCTCGGGCGGGTGGCGTGCGAGGTCTTAAGGAGGTTCCGGGACGAGTTCACGCCGGGCGCCGGGCCCGGCGACCCCGTGCTGTGCAGCCGCCGCGGGGCAAGGATGACCGTCCGCGCCGTCCAGCTCATGCTGAAGAGGCACCTCGCGCTCGCCGGGCTGCCGCTGGACCTGACGCCCCACAAGCTCCGGCACTCGTTCGCCACCCATCTCCTCAACGCGGGCGCGGACCTGAGGATTGTCCAGGAGCTCCTCGGGCACGCCCAGCTCGTGACGACCCAGGTCTACACCCACGTCAGCATCGCCCGCCTGAAGGACGTCTACGACAGGGCCCATCCCAGGGCCTGACACCGCGGGGCCGGGCTACAGCCCCAGGCGCCGCGTGGCTCCGTTGCCCGCCGCATCGTACAGCGTCACCTCGACCGAGGTCGCCCCCGCGGCGCGGTCGGAGGGGATCTCCAGGACAAAGGTCTCGCGCATGCCGTCGAGGATGCCGTCCGCGGGCTGCTCCACGGTCTCATGGACGCCGTTGTTGAAGTCGAACTCGGCGCTGTCCAGTATCGAGAGCGCGTCCCGGCCCCTGACGGTCACGAGGACCTTCCCGGGCTCCCGCCGGACCGAGGCCTCCTCGATCTGCGGGGGGGTGTGGTCGACGACCATGTCGTCCGTCTCGAACGTGACCGAGAGCCGCTCGCCCTCGGGCCGCGGCGCGGCCTGCCTTGCAACGAGGCGCGTGAACCAGGTGCCCTCCTGGAGGTGGAGCGTGTCGAACTGGACGTAGGAGTCCGCGCTGTCGATCGCCAGGTCCGTCCATGAGGGGTCCCCGTCGCGGCGGATCGAGAACGTGTACACCAGGTTGTCGCCGTCGGGGTCGATGACGGTCCAGAACGCGACCCGGGTGCCGGTCGATGCGACAACCTGGCTCCCCAGGAAGCCGTTCCTCTTCCGGTCGGCCTCGCGGTCGGCGCCCTGGATGAGCTGGCCGACCGTCGTGACGACCGGCGCGGGAGCCTCCGGCGGCACGACGATCGCAAAATTGGGGGACAGCATACGGAAGTCCTCAAGCTGGGGGCGGTGGTTCTGGGACAGGAAGTAGAGCGACGCCTTGTCGAGCTCGAGGGTCGCCCTTGAACCCGCGGAGAGGGAGAGCTTGAGCTCGGCGTAGCGCCCCACGGGCACCTGGGCCCTCCAGCCGTCGTCGTAGGCCATGGCGGTCCAAGGGCTCCAGCCGTCCGTCTCGCCCGAGGCGTTCGACGTGCGGATCGAGATTGCCAGCTGCGCGGGGTCGAGCTCGCGCGTGCGGTTGAAGCGCAGCGCCCCAAGGCGGGCCGGCACCCCGAGGTCCACGCGCTTCGTCTGCGCCGTGCGCGCGAGCGACCCGTTGAAGTCCAGGACTGAGAATCCGGGAGCGTTGTTGCGGACCGCGAGGAACTTCCCTGGGGCCCCCGGGACGGGCTCCAGCGCGTTCACCTGGGAGGAGGCGCTCCCGGCAAACGTGAGGGAAAGGCGGCTCGATAGGTCGAACCCCGACATCTCCCCCTGCTCCCCGCCCGAGATGACGAGGACGTCGCCCAGGCGCCCGATCCTGTAGAACGCCACGCCCGCCCGGGCCGTGAGCGTCTCCGGGAACCCGTCGGTGGAGAACCACTGGAGCGTGCTCCTCCCCGCGAACCGCTCGACCTGCGCTGGCACGATCAGGGCCTCGGCCGGAGCCTCCCTCGGCTTGGGGACGGCCCCGCCCGGCGCGGGCGTGGGCGTCGGGGCGGGGGTGGGGCCGGGTGCGCCTCCCACGACGGTCAGGACGGGCTCGGCGGCGCTGACGGCCTGAAAACCGGCCATGGCGGGATGGATGTCCCCTCCCGAGTAGACGATCGCCGCAAAGTACCCGCCGCTGGGGTCGGCAAGCAGGTCGGTCACCTCCGCGTCGTGGTTCTCCTGGGCGATGTACGGGGAGCCGCCGTCCGGGGCGAACAGGTAGATGTTTCCCCTGGGCGCCGAACCGGCGGCAATCCGCCCGTCAGAGAGCCTGGCGATGCGGCGCAGGTTGGTGTCGCCCACCTCGCCGAACAGGGAGACGCCCCTGGCGGCGAGCGCGTTCGCGTCGTCGGTCCGCCCCGCGGACACGCCGGCGGCCGCGAATTTCGCGAGGTCGATGCGGTAGATGCGCCCGGGGTCGCCCGTCGCCACGAGGGCCGAGCCGCCCTTGTCGAGGAGGAGGATGTCGAAGATGGAGCCCGCGGGAAGTCCCGTGCGCGCGGCGATCTTCCCGTCCCTGACCAGGTAGAGCCCGCCCGCCGGGGACGTGCCCGCGAGGATGGACCCGTCGGGAAGGGGCCTGAGCGCGTAGACCTGGGGCTCGCCCAGCCGGAGAATATCCCTCGCGGAGTAGGTGCCGGCAGCCAGGTCGGCCGAGACCTCGACAATTCGGCCGCCGGGGCCGCCCCCGGCAATCCATTTGCCCCCCGGGGCGGGCTCAAGGCACCACAGGAGGTCGCAGGGGGCCTGGCCCCTCAGGTCGGCAAGGACGGGCCCCCCGACAAGGCGTCCGTCGGAGCGCGTCGCCAGCCCGTGCAGGTCGCGGCTCTGCACGTCGGCATAAAAGTCGATCTCCGCCTTCTTCGACAGCGGGTCGGCGCCCAGGCCGGAGGCCGCGAGGAGGAATGCCATGGGGGCCAGGCCAAGGCGGATGTGCTTCTGTTGGGTCATGGGATGGGTTCCGCCGGGGCCGGCTATTCGAGGACGCGGAGCGTCCGCTCTGTCTGCACGGCAGACACCTTTCCCGGCAGGAGGTGCGTCTCCCAGAGCGGGACAAGCGCGTTCTGCCTGCGGTACCTCGCCGGGTCGGCCTCCGCCGCGATCCGCTCAAGCGACGCGGGCGTGTCCTGCGCCGGCTGCGCCTGGTCGAAGAAGAGGGCCGACCTCTCGACGACGGCGACGCAGATGCCGTCCTGCGGCCGGCTGTCGCGCATCCCCTCCAGGTAGGCGCCGAAGCTGCGGAGCTGGCCGGCGCGGAACACGTGCCCGTGCCCGGTGAGCTCGTCGAGCACGCGCCCGGGCGCCGCGATGACCCCGAGCGTCTTTCCGGCCCACGAGGGGTCGACCGGCACGTCGATGGTCTTGGTCTCCTCGCCTCCCTGGAAGTCCCTCCAGCCGATCGTGACCTGGAGGGTCTCGCCGGCGCGCACCGTCGTGCGCGAGAGATCGAAGCGCTCGACCGTGACCTCCGGGTTGGCGCCGAGCGGCTCGATGCGAAACAGGACACGGCTCGGCAGGGCCTTCTCGAACGGGTTCTGCAGCTCGGCGGAGAGGGTGGAGAGGAACTCGACCATCCCCTCGACAAAACCCTGCTGGCCCGCGTAGACCGACTCGCGCGTCAGCTCCTGGGTTGGGGAGAAGGTCAGCGTGCTCTCGACGCGGAAACCCTCCCCGAACTCGCTGTCGTTCGAGCCGAACACGGCCTCGACGACGCCCGTCAGCATGATCATGGGCGCAACCTGCTTCTCGCGGACAACCCGGAAGCGGATCGTCCGCTGCGCGGAGCCGTGGACGGCGTCCACCTCGACGTCGGTCATCTCCGGGCCGGGCCCAAGGGTGCCGGACACCGCGGAGAGCCTGTCCTGGCTGATGCACCCGATCACGGGCCCGATGTTCGCG
>DATNLY010000024.1:0-2814 GCA_035602635.1 Opitutaceae bacterium
AGGAGTTCACCGTGACCGGGAAGGCCGCCGCATGAAGGCCAATGAGATCAGGATCTGCGGGCTCGCCGCCGTCCGGGCCCGCTTCAGGCGCGATGCGTCCTCGATCGTGCGGCTTTATTTCGACCACGCCACGTCAAAGAGGGTGGGGGTCATGTGCCGCACGCTCGCCGCCGCGCGGAAAGTCTACCGCTGCGTCGAGCCCGCCGAGCTCGAGAAGATAGCCGACTCCGTCCACCACGGCGGCATAGTCGCCGTCGTCGAGGAGGGGCCCGCGAGGACCCCGTCGCCCACGGACGTCGCAGCCTGGGCGCGCCGGCATGAGGACTTGGTCGTCCTCGACCGCATCGGAAACGCCCACAACCTCGGCGCGATCGCCCGGACCGCCGGCTATTTCGGGGTCCCGAGGATGGTGATCTCCGGCGATGCGGCCTCGGCGCGGCCGGGCATGGCGGCGTACCGGGTCGCCGAGGGCGGGCTCGAGGCCCTGGAGATATGGACCGTCCCGGAGACGGCTCCCTTCCTGCGCATGCTCTCGGCTGCGGGCTACGATGTCGTGGGCGCCGCGTCCCGCGGGGGCGCCGCCAGGATCCCCGCGGCCGGGCGCGCGGGGCCGTGGGCCCTCGTCCTTGGGAACGAGGAGCACGGGCTCGCCGAGGATGCGCGCGCCGCGTGCACCCGGCTTGTCACGGTGGCGGGCAGGGGCCTGGTCGAGTCGCTCAATGTCTCCGTCGCCGCGGCAATCATCATCCACGCGCTGGGCACGCGGGGGCGCCGCAGTTAGGCGCCCTCCCCCAATGTTGGGATGAATCGAATTGCCGTGGCGCGCGTCATTCCCGTAGATCCGTCCCGAACTCCAACCTGAAAAACAAAAGCCCATCCCCATGAAGACTCGTCCAGTGCTCGCATGGCTCGCAGCCAGCCTCATCCTTTCAACGCTCGCGGGGGCCGCCGACGAGCCGCCCGCGGCTCCCGCGCCCGCCGCCGCCCCCGCGGCGGCACCGACGCCGACGGAGAAGAAGACGGAGCTCGAGCTGCGGATGGGCCGCGTCGGGAAGGCGTTCAGGAAGCTCAGGAAGCAGGTGGCTGACCCCACCCAGAACGCCGCGTCGCTCGCCCTGCTGGCCACGATGCAGGATGCCTTGAAGGAGGCCGTCGACCTCACGCCCGCGAAGGCCGACGACGTTCCCGCGGACCAGAGGGCCAAGTTCATCGAGGACTACAAGGCGGGAATCCAGGGCATGCAGGACGAGTTCACAAAGCTGGGAGACGCGCTCACCGCCGGGAAGAACGACGACGCGGGCAAGATTGTCGCGGACATCATCGCGCAGGAGAAGAAGGACCATAAGGACTTCAGGCGCCCGGATAAGGACTGACCGGCTTACGCGGGCGGCACGGGCCTGCGGGCCAGGCGGGCCACCGCCTCCTTGAGGGCGGACGCCCGCCCGCGCAGGACCTCGATCTCCTGGGCGAGCTCGGCCTCCGTGTAGGCCGGTGCGTAGTCCTGGAGGTCCGAGGCGGTTTCCGCCAGCGCCGACGCGCCCACCATCCTGGCGTGCGAGATGACGCGGTGGGCGGCGGACGAGACCGAGGCGCGCGAACTTGAGGCATGGGCCGCCGCGACGCCGTCCAGCGCCTCGTCGAGGGAGGCGACAAAGCGCGCCACCTCCCTCGCGAGGCCCTCGGCCGATCCGTCCGAGAGGCGGCGGATGAGGGAAAGCTCTATTCCCGAATCCTCGCGGTCCTGGCGCCCAGGCGCGCCCGATGACTGCAGGCCCGACCCTGGGCCCCGCGGCCCGGCAAGGACGGCCCGCAGCTTCTCCGGGGTGATGGGCTTCGCGAGGAACACGTCCATGCCCGCGGCCAGGCATGCGCGCTGGTCCTCGACGGTCGAATGGGCCGTCGTGGCCACGATGAGAGACCGCTTCCCTCCGGCCTCGGAGGCCCGGATGGCGCGGGTGACCTCGATCCCGCTCATCTTGGGGAGGTCGCAATCGATGAAGACCGCGCCGTAGGCGCCCGTGGCAATCCGGGCGACGGCATCCTCTCCGTCGGCCGAGATCTCGACGTCGAACCCGAACCTGCCGAGCATCAGGGCAAGCGACCGCGCGTTGTAGCCGATGTCCTCGACAACCAGGGCGCGCTCCCCCTGCACGCGGAACGCCGGCGACCCCGGCTCGATCGCGGTCGCGGCCTCGATGGGGACGCGCAGGAAGAATCGCGATCCGCTCCCCGGGGCGCTTTCGACGCCGACCGAGCCGCCCATCCGCTCGGCGAGGGCCCTGCATGCGGCGAGCCCGAGCCCGGTGCCCGGGATGGCGGAGTTGCGCGCCGATTTCAGGCGTGAAAACCTGATGAACAGGTTCTTCTGCTCGTCGAGGGGGATTCCGGCGCCGTCGTCCGCGACGGAGAGGACCAACTGGCCCCCCTCGGGCCGCGCCGAGAGCACGATCGTCCTGCCGCCGAACTTCAGGGAGTTCACGACGAAATTCACAATCACCTGCTGGATGCGGGCCGCGTCCCCCAGCAGCAGCCCGGGCAGGGAGGGGTCCACGGCGACGGTGAAATGCGCGTCCCGCGAGCGCGGCTCGAGCATCTTGAGGACCGCATCCAGGATCTCGCGCGGGCTGAATGGCGACCTGACGACCTTGTAGGCGCCCGCCTCGATCGCCGCGAAGTCGAGCACGTCCTCCACCAGCGACGCAAGGAACGTGGCGCAGCTTCGGAGCGTCGAGACAAGCTCCCGCTGCCCGGGCTGGAGGGGCGACTCGGACAGCTCGAGCGTGGTGCCGAGGATGCCATTCATGGGGTTGCGGA
>DATNLY010000025.1:0-7906 GCA_035602635.1 Opitutaceae bacterium
GTGTTGAGGATCGCGACGTGCGTCGCCTGCGTGGGCGATGCCGCGCCGTTCGGCTGCAGTGACGTGAAGCTCCCGCCGATCAGGATCTGGCCCGTTGAAAGCAGGTTGATCGTGTCGACCTGCCCGTTTGCGTTGGGATTGAATGAGGCGTCGAGCGTCCCGTCCGTGCCGACGCGCGCGACGTAGTTTCGGATCACTCCGGCCGTGGCGCCGTTCTGGGCGAACGAGGTGAAGACGCCGCCGACGACAACGCTTCCGTTGGACTGGAGCGCCATCGACAGGACCGTGATGTTCGGGTCGGGAAAGAAGGTCGTGTCGAGCGTGCCATCCGTGTTGAGCCGGGCCAGGTGGTTCACGTATATCGGCACCGTCGCGTTTATGCCCGCGGGCGGATAGGTCTGGACCGTGCCGTTTGGAAGCGTGGTGGTGGGAAGGTTTGTCGAGGTCCCGACCTTTCCCGTGATGGGCTGGACTGTCGTGAAGGCCCCGCCGATCAGGACCTGCCCGTTGGACTGCAGCGCCAGCGAGTAGACGCCGGCATTGGGCTGCGGGAAAAAGACACTCGGGTCTATGGCCCCGGTGGAGAGGAGCCGCGCGATGTTGCTCTGGCTGACCCCTGCGACCGAACTAAAATCCCCCCCGATCACTATCCTCCCGTCTGGCAGGATCACCGCGGCGAAGATGGAGCCACCCGACGGCAGCGGGGTGAACTTGGTGTCCAGAGTGCCGTCCGAATTGACGCGGATCAGGGAGCCCACGGAGGTGCCCGTTGTCGCGCCGTCCGGGGTGACGACATTGAATGGGCCGCCGAGCAGGATCTGGCCGTTGGGCTGGACCGCGACCATGCTGACCGGGGAGTTTGGGTTTGGATTGAAGGGGCCGTCGAACGAGCCGTCGGTGTTCAATCGCGCGACGTAGTTGCGCGTGAGTCCGTCCACGGTCGTGAAATGGCCGCCGATGACATACTGGCCGTTCGGCTGCACGGCGATCGCCTGTACCGAGCCGTTCAGCGTGGGGGCGAACGACCTGTCCAGGGAGCCGTCCGCGTTGAGCCGGGCCAGGTAGGCCTGGGTCGTGCCGCCTATGCTCAGAAAGGAGCCCCCCACGAGGATCTGCCCGTTCGAGAGCACCGCTGACGCGAATACGGTGCCCTGGTTGCCGGGGGCGAATGAGGCGTCCACCGCGCCGCTGGCCTCTATCCGGCCTATGTAGTTTCGCGGAATCGGATTCGGCGCGCCGGGCGGGCTGAACGTGGTGAAAAAACCGCCGACGATCACGGCGCCGTCCGTCTGGATCGCGACGGAATTGACCGCCTGGTTGGGGGCCGGGTTGAATCCCGTGTCGACGGACCCGTCCACGTTGATCCGGGCGACGTAGCTCGTGAAGGAGGTCGCGGTGCTGTTCTCCCCGAGGACCTGGGTGAAGGTGCCCCCGATGACGACCTTGCCGTCCAGCTGGACCGCCATTGTGGAGATGCTGCCGAGGGGATCGGGGGCGTAGCCGGTGTCCAGCGTTCCGTTTGCCGCAAATCGCGCGAGGAAATCGATCGACACCAGTGACAGATTGCCGTCCGGCTGGAAGCCGGTGAACTGGCCGCCGACAAGGAACCGCCCGTCGGGCAGTATCGTGATCGTGCTCACGCTCCCGTTGGCCTCGGGATCAAAGGTGGGATCGACCGAACCGTCGGCGTTGAGCCTTGCAAGGCAGTTGCGGACCGTGGTCGCGGCCGACCCGTTGGGGGTGAAGTTGGTGAATCCGCCACCGACGATGATCTGCCCGCTCGACTGGACCGCCAGCGAAAGCACCGGCCGGTCCGTGTTGGGGTCGAACGTCTTGTCGAGCGAGCCATCCGCGTTGAAGCGAGCAAGATGGTTGCGCGTGACAACGGCCGACCCGGCCGGCTGGACCGTCGTGAACGAGCCGCCGATGATGATCTGCCCGTTGGGCTGGTATGCGATCGCGTAAACGACGCCGTTGGCGTTGGGGTTGAAGACCGTGTCGACCGTCCCATCGGCGTTCAGCCGGGCGGCATAGTTGCGGGCAAGCGGGGTCCCGCCCCCGGTCGGCTGGACCGTCGTGAACGAGCCGCCGATGATGACCTGCCCATTGGGCTGGAGAACCATGGGGCGGACGGCCCCGTTCGCGTTCGGGGTGAAGCTCGCATCGACGGATCCGTCGTGGTTGAGCCTGGCGATATATCCGCTTCCCGCGGCAGGGTGGCCATCGGGATGGAGCTGTGTGAAGTACCCGCCAATCAATATCTTACCATCCGGTTGCAGCACGGTCGTGTTTACGATTCCGTTTGCGTTCGGGTTGAATCCGTCGCCCGGCGAGGGGGCTGTCTGGGCGTTGAGAACCGTGCCTGTCGTCACCAGAAGCGCGAGCCGCACAAAATTGATGCCAATCAGGCGGGTTCTTTGGGACGGGGGGATCGGCATGAAGGAGGAATCTGCTTACAGAGAAAGCGGACAAATGCAATGCCGGGCAGCGGGGGCGCCCGGGAGGGAGGATTTAGTCGCCCCGCCATCGCAAAAGGTTCCGAGAAAGCGGCCCTGGGAGCCCGATTTCCTGCGTCCGATGGCGGCTTGCAAAGGCCGCCATCCGGGGTGAGCGTGGCTGCCCAAATGAAGACGACACTCCTGCCGCTCGTGGCCCTGTCCGCATTCCTCTCCATGGTCCAGTCCGCAAAGGCGCAGCTCAAGGTGGGCGACAACGCCCCCGACGCCACCGGAGTCACCGAGGCCGGCCAGAAGATCAACCTCGCCGACGTCTATTCCAAGCAGACCTACACCCTTGTGTACTTCTACCCGAAGGCCGACACCCCGGGCTGCACGGCCCAGGGCTGCTCGCTGAGGGACGGCTACGAGAGCCTGACCCAGAAGGGCGTCGCCGTGATCGGCGTCAGCCACGACGGCGTCGCCGCCCAGAAGGCGTTCAAGGACAAGTACCACCTGCCGTTCACCCTCATCGCCGACACCGATGACTCCGTCATCGGTGCGTTCCACGTTCCGACCCTCATGTTTGGCATGGCCCACCGGTCGGCCTACCTGATCAAGGGCGGCAAGGTCATCTACGCCGACTACAAGGGCACGACCAGCACCCAGGCGAAGGCCATCCTGGATGTCCTGGCGGGCGGCGGCTGAAGTCCGGCTGGCGGCTGGATCAGAGATCGGCATCGGGCGCCTGGGGCAGGGCCGATGCCGTTGGATCGGAGCCCACGCGGCCCAGCCACTGGGCGATCAGCGGGTCTTGAAGGTGCGCGTCCGCAGGCCACGGCCCGGCGACCAGGTCGATCACCCTCAGAGAGCCGTCCGCGCCCCTCACGAAATTGCGGGCATGAAGGTCGGCAACAAGGTACGGCAGGCCCCTGAGAAAGAGGAGCCGTGGATGGTCGCGATTGGCCCTCAGAAAGCGCGAAGGGATCTCTATGAGGGCGCCTGGAAGGCTCCCGGACATGTCGTCCCCCTGCGGGAGCGTCTCGCCGCGCGACTGCTTGGCGACCAGGATGCCCTCCGGGGTCACGGCGACCACCTCCGTCGCCATTCCGCCCAAGGCGAGGATGATGAGCAGCTTCTCAAGAAGGCCGCGGTAGTCGCCCAGGCTCGCCTCGGCCAGCAGCAGCGACTCGCCGCCCCGCCGAAACCCGAACTCGCTGCCGATGCGCTTGCCCTCGCGGGGCCTGTAGAACTTGTAAACCGAGCCCTCGCCTACTGCCTCGAAGGCCCACGCCTCCACGCCAACCCCGATCTGGCGCAGGCGCGGATTGGCCTCCTCGAGGGGATTGCCGTCCGTGTCGGAGAAGCCGAATTGGGCGAGCCGGCGCAGGGGCAGGAGGGCCCGTAGGGCACGGATGGCGTCGCCGAGCGCCGCCCACTCGGCCCCGGCCCCCTCCAGCAGGCTCACCTCGTCTTCTTCGAGGAGGACGAGATCACGGTCCGAATCTGCTCTGAGACCGCATTCGGCTGCAGCCTCGCCAAGTCGAGCGAGCGCTTCCAGTCGGCGCTCGTGATCGTCTTGAAGAGAGGCTCGGCAGGCATCGCCGGGGAGGACGGCGGCTCGGATGAACGTGGGTCGTCCGGTGAAGGCGTCTTGCATGGGTCGGACATGGGGGAAAAATCGGCGGCCGGAACGCTAGACGCAACCTCCTCCTGCCGACAAGTTATTCGCATGCGTGGGCGCTCACGCCGCCGGCGCGCTCCCCGGCGCGGAAATCCTCGCCGCAAGCACCTTGTCGACCCGGCGGCGGTCCATCTCAAGGACCTCGAAGCGCCACCCCGCCCAGTTGAAGTGATCACCCACCGCCGGGATGCGGCCAAACTGCGTGACCACGAAGCCCCCCGCGGTCCTGTACTCGGCCTCCGACTCGTCAGGCAGCTGCGAGGAGACCCCGAGGAGCGACTTGAACTCGGCGATGGGAAGGGTCGCGTCGACCTCCCACGAGCCGTCGTCGCGCCGCTTCGCCCCGGACTGGTTGCGGCGCCCGGGCTCGGGCAGGTCCCCCACGATCGCCTCGAAGACATCGATCAGCGTCACGAGCCCCTGGACGGCGCCGAACTCGTCCGAGATCACGGCCGTGTGGCGGCCGGTCTTCTTGAACTGCTCGAGCAGCTGGGTCGCCGTCATGGCCTCGGGGGCGATGAGCGGGGGGACCAGCAGGTTCTTGAGGGTGGTCGGCAGCCCGATCGCCGAGTGCGCCCAGAGCGCCTTCACCGAGACCATGCCCACCACGTGGTCGCGGTTGTTCTGGAACACCGGGAAGTACGAGTGGCCGCTCGTCACGATCTTTCGCCAGTTTGTCTCCTCGTTGTCGTCGATGTTCAGGAAAACGATCTTGGAGCGCGGCGTCATGATCGCCGTGACGAGGAGGTTGTCGAGGGACAGCACCCCCTCGACCATCTCCTTCTTGGCCCGCTTGAACACCCCCGCGTGGAGGCCCCTCTCGACGAGGGCCCGCACGTCCTCGTCGCCGACGGTCTCGGCAACCGGCCTGGGCTTGAACCCCATCAGGCCCGCCAGGGCCTCGCTCACCGAACCCAGGGCCGCTGTGAAGGGGCCGCCGGCGCGAAGCAGGGCGCGCATGGGGGGCCCGAGTATGATGGCGGCGCGCTCCGGGTTCGCCAGGGCGATCCTCTTCGGGAGGAGCTCGCCGAACACGAGCATGACCGAGCTGAGGAGCAGCGTGGCGGCGATGAGCCCTATCGTCTCCGCCAGCGGGGCCACGGCGGGCCACCTCAGGAACCAGGACTCAAAGGCGTCGGCGACCGAGGCGACGACGACCACCCCGGCGAACACGGAGCTCAGGGTGAGCCAGTACTGCACGAGTCCGAGGAACCGGCCGGGCTGCTCCGCGATGGCCAGCGCCGCCGCGGCGCGCTCGCCGCCGGCCTCGGCCGCGCGCCGCAGCCTCGCCTTGCGCGCCGACACGACCGCCGTCTCGGCCGCGGTCATGAACCCGTTCGCGGCGATGAGAAGCCCTAGCAGAAGCAGCTCGTACGCGGCATTTGGCATGGGTTCCCCCCATCTTGTAAGTCCCGGACCGTGATGCAATCCCTCGCGGGCCGGCACGGGAGGCCCCAATCGGGCCTTTGACGATTTGGGCGGTTGTGGTAGGTTGCCGGGATGAGGCTGCTTTTCCTGGCCGTTGCCGCGCTCCCGCTCGCCGTCCTCGGCGAGCCCGCGGCGCAGCCGCAGATCCCGGCGCCCGATGTCGACGGCGTTTACCTCAAGCTCGGCTTCGACAGGCTGTCGGCCTACAAGTTCGTCGCGCCCGACTACGACCCTCTCGCCAACCCGAAGGCGCGGCCCCCGACGGGGGAGGAGCAGATCCCGGCCATCGTGAAGAGCTGGAACGGCAGGAAGGCGGTCGTGACCGGGTTCATGCTTCCCACAAAGCTCGACAACGGGAAGGCCGTGGAATTCCTCCTCATGGCGAACCAGATGGCGTGCTGCTACGGCACCGTGCCGAACATGAACGACTGGATCATCGTGAGGAGCCCGAAGGGCGTTCCCGTCACCCAGGACGTGCCGATCTCCTTCAGGGGCACCTTCACCGTCAGCGCGGCCTTTGAGAGCGGATACATGACCGGGATATACGAGCTCGACGCCGAGGGTCCCGGCGTCGTGTCCGACTGACGGGGCGCCTATCTCGAGATATCGCCCTGCTGGAGCACCTTGAAGCCGCGCTTCGAGACCGCCTGGGCCGCGATGTCGGGATCCTCCGCGCTTATCACCAGCGCCGAGCGGTCGCCCGGGCGCCTGATGAAGCTGTAGACGTAGTGGGTGTTGATCTCGGCCTCCAGGAGCGCGGCAAGGACGCCCTTGAGCTCAGACTCGTCGCCTATCTCTACCGCGAGCACGCTGCATTCCCCGTACGGGAAGTCGTTGGACACCATGAGCTCCCGCGCCCTGTCGGGATCGTCGACGACCACGCGGATTATCGAGCTGTCCGTCGTGTCGAGGACCGTGATCGCCATGATGTGCACGTTGTTGTCCTTCAGGAGGCTCGTCAGGTCGTAGAGCCGGCCCACGCGGTTCTCGGCAAACACGGAGAACTGCTTCACGGGGTCCTGGGGCCTTGATTTCGTCTGGGCGGCCATCGCTCGCCAGGATCATGACGCGGCGGCCATGGGGGTCAACGGCGCGGTGTTGAGATTTCCCGGGCGCGCCCCCAGGGTGCCGGCGTGATGTTCCCCGACCTCCCCGCGCACCACGCGGCAACCGTTGACCGCGCGCGCAGGGGCGCGCGGCTGGTCGCGCGCGGCATGGCGCTGAACGCCGTCCTCGGGCTGGTCAAGATCGGTGGGGGCGTCCTTGGCAACGCGTACGCCCTCGTGGCCGACGGCGTCGAGTCCCTGAGCGACATCGCGATCTCCGTGCTCATCTGGGCCGGCTTCCAGTGGGCCGCGCGTCCGCCCGACCAGAACCATCCGTACGGCCATGGGAAGGCGGAGGCCGCCGCCGGGCTCATAACGTCGCTCGTTGTCGTCGGCGCGGGCGTGGGTATCGGGTGGCACGCCTTCATGGAGATCCGCGATCCCCAGCATCCACCCCGGTGGTGGACGCTGCTCATACTCGCGGGCGCCGCCTGGGCCAAGGTCGTCTTCTCAAGGCGCCTGAACGAGGTCGGGCGCGACACGGAGAGCACGGCCCTCGGCGCCGAGGCATGGCACCACTTCTCCGATGCGATCACCTCCGCCGCCGCCTTCGTGGGCATCTCGATCGCCGTGGCCGGCGGGCCCGGGTACGCCGCGGCCGACGGATGGGCGGCCCTCGCCGCGTCGGCCGTCATCGCCTTCAACGGTGTCGGCATCTTCAGGAAGTCGCTGAACGAGGTCATGGACATCGCCGTGCCCGACGAGAGGGTCGACGAGATCCGGTCGATGGCGGCGGGCGTCCCGGGCGTCGCCGGCCTCGACAAGTGCCGGGTCCGCAAGAGCGGCCTGAGCTATCTGGTCGACATCCATGTCCGCGTGGACGGCGGGTTGAGCGTCCGGGAGGGCCACAGGATCGCCCACGCGGTGAAGGATTTGCTCCTGTCGTCGAGGCTCCGCGTGACCGACGTCGCGGTCCACATCGAGCCCAGCTGACGCGCCCGCGGTCATTCCTCGATCTTCCGCGCGAGCTTCCAGCCGAGATAGACCCCGAGGACGCTGCCGATGCCGCTGCCGATGATCGCGGCCATCATCCCGAGACCGTCGAGCGCGTACCATCCGACGTATCCGCAGATGGTGGAGCCGGCGAAGATGCAGAGCTTGTTCACCGGGCCAGCCTGGGTCGGGGCCGCCGCAAAGGCGATTTTTTTGAGGGGCTTCGCCGACAGTGCCCGTCCCGGGCGCCGGGCCACGCCGGCGGGCCCAGTAATTCTACCCACGTGCGCCGCATTGTTTCCCGGGTCGGTGGGACTATC
>DATNLY010000145.1:0-9455 GCA_035602635.1 Opitutaceae bacterium
GAGCCTGTGCGCGAACACGTACGGGACGAGCTCCACCACGTCGTCGGGAAGGACGAAGTCCCGGCCGTTCACGAGCGCCCTCGCCTGGGCCGCGGTCCTGAGGGCGATCCCGCCGCGGACGCTGACCCCCGCCTTGAACTCGGTCTCGGTGCGCGTGGCCGCCACGATCCTCAGGATGAAGTCCAGGATGCTGTCCTCCACGAACACGTGGGGCACGAGCGCCTGGAGGGCGCAGACGTCCTCGCGCGAGGCGACGGGGTTGAGCGCGATCGAGTCGTAGCCGCTCCTCGACGTGCGCAGGACCTCGATCTCGTCGCCGTGGCTGGGGTAGCCCATGCGCAGGCGCATCAGGAACCGGTCCATCTGGCTCTCGGGGAGCGGGAACGTCCCCTCGTAGTCCACCGGGTTCTGCGTCGCGAAGACCATGAAGGGCGTCCCCACCGGGTGCGACGTGCCGTCCACCGTGACCCTCGCCCTGTCCATCACCTCGAGGAGCGCCGACTGCGTCTTCGGCGGGGCGCGGTTGATCTCGTCGGCGAGGACGATGTTCGCGAAGACCGGCCCCCTCTTGAAGACGAACTCCTTCGTCGACTCGTCGTAGATGGCGACCCCGGTGACGTCGGTCGGGAGCAGGTCGCTCGTGAACTGGATCCTCGAGAACGCGCAGTCGGTGGAGCGCGCGAGCGCGTAGGCGAGCGTCGTCTTGCCGACGCCCGGCAGGTCCTCGATGAGGAGGTGCCCGCTGGCCGCCAGGCAGACGAGCAACTGCTCGATCACCTCGTCCTTGCCGAGGATCGCGAGGCGTATGTTCGCCCGCAGCCGGTCCAGCGAGCCCTTGACGGCCGCGATCCTGTCTGCCTGGAGGAATTCGCTCATGGGTTGGACGCTACACCCTTCAGCCGAGGATTTCGAGCATCCGGGTGAAGAGCCTGTTCACCCGCTCCTGGTTGGCCCTCACCAGGTCGCGGAACTTCCCGAAGTCGATCTCGGTTCCCTCGAGCCCGTTGGCGTAGTTGTCGATGATGGCCAGGCTGTTGTAGTTGAGCCCGATCTCGCAGCACAGGTCCGCCTCGTGCGCGGCCGTCATGCCGACGACATCGCCCCATCCCCGGACAATCCGGATCTCCGCCTTGGTCTCGAAGCGGGGACCCCTCATCTGGACATAGGTCTTGCCCGTCATGACCGCGAACTCCGGCGCCAGCTTCCCGACCAGGAGCGGGATCAGGTTGTTCGCTATCCCCGGGGCCCCGCCCTTGAGCTCGTCGTCGAAGAACGTGGCGGGCCCCTGCTGCAGGCCGACGTAGTCCGAGCACGAGATGATCGAGCCCGGGGGGATGTCGGCCTTCAGGGAGCCGACGGAGTTGAGCGAGACGATGTCCCTGAACCCGAGGTCGGCCAGGGCGCGGATGTTGGCCCTGTGGTTGATCGAATGCGGGGGAAGGGGCGCCCCGGCTCCATGCCGGTTGATCAGGGCGTGCTCGCCCCGCAGCCTGCAGGCGACCGGGCCGTAGGCGGTCTCGACCGTGCGCCTCTCCCACGCCGAAAATAGCGTGGAATTCACGATGCTCGTGCCGCTTATGAACGCGACTCTCATGGGAGGCCAGATTCTCTCCCGCCCTTCCCCCTTGTCAAATCCGGCGCCCGGGAGGTAGCCTTGGCCGATCCGCATGTCCTCCGCCAGCCCAGCCCCCGCCGACCGGGCGGCAGTTCCCCAGCATGTGGCCATCATCATGGATGGCAACGGGCGCTGGGCGAAGCAGAGGGGGCTGCCCCGCATCGAGGGCCACCGCCGGGGCGTCGAGGCCGTCAGGACCGCGACCTACGCCGCCAGGGACCTCGGCGTCAGGATGCTGACCCTCTACGCCTTCTCGGCCGAGAACTGGAACAGGCCCAGGGACGAGGTCGGCGCCCTCATGGGGCTCCTGGAGCTCTACCTGAAGAAGGAGCTCGGGACCTTCGTGCGCGACCGCGTGCGCCTGATGACGATCGGCCGCACCGGGGAGCTGCCGGAGGGGGTCCAGAGGCTCCTTGCGGAGACGATCGAGCAGACCAAGGGGTTCACGGACTACACGCTCGTCCTCGCGCTCAACTACGGGTCGCGCACCGAGTTCGTGGACGCCGCGCGCGCCTACGCTGAGGCGGTCCAGTCGGGCGCGGAGAGGATCGCGGACGCTTCGTGGGAGACGGTCTCGCGCTACCTTTACACGCAGGGCATGCCCAATCCCGACCTGGTGATCCGCACCTCCGGCGAGACGCGCGTCAGCAACTTCCTCCTCATGCAGGCCGCGTACGCCGAGTTCCACTTCACGCCCGTCCTGTGGCCCGACTTCACGAAGGCCGACCTCGCGGCCGCGATCGCGGACTACTCCCGGAGGGAGCGGCGCTACGGGATGACGAGCGAGCAGGTGAGGCCCGCGGCGGCCGCGGCCCGTTGAACCCCAGGACCTCACCGTGGGAAAACGCATCCTGAGCACGGTCGCCCTCTGGCTCATCCTCCTGGCGTTGCTCTGGCGCTTCGGGACCGGCGGCGCCGTCGCCGTGATCGCCGCCGTCTCCGTGCTGACGCTCCGGGAATTCTACAGGCTCATGGCCGCGGGGGGGAGCGAGCCCTTCGGGGGGCTCGGCCTCCTCTTCGGCGCCCTGATCACGCTCGCCCCCTGGGCGCAGGCCCGGTTCGGCCTGCCGGCGCATCCGCTTCTCGCCATGGCGACGATCGTCTTTGCTGTCAGGGTGCTCTCGGAGCGGGCGCCGGAGCGGCGCGTCGACGCGCTTTCGTCGACCCTCTTCGGCCTGGTCTACGTGTCGCTCCTCCTCCAGTACCTCGTGCGGATCGTCACCCCGGTCACCGGGGACTCGATCCAGCCGGACGGGCGGCTCGTCCTCTGCCTGTGGGTCGTCGCCGTCGCCAAGTTCTGCGACGTGGGGGCCCTCCTGACGGGGCTCGCGATCGGCCGCCACGCCATGGCGCCGCAGATCAGCCCTAAGAAGACCTGGGAGGGCGCGGTCGGCGGGGTCGCCGTGGCTTCGGGCGTCGGGGCGCTCGTCGCATGGCTTGGGCGATCCGTCCTTCCCCCGGGGATGGGGCCGGCCCACGCGGCCCTCCTCGCGGTGCCCCTGGCGGTGGCCGCCATCGTCTCCGACCTGCTCGAGTCGGTCCTCAAGCGGCGCGCCGTCCTCAAGGACTCCGGCGGCGCCGTCCCCGGGATCGGCGGGATCTTCGACCTGAGCGACAGCCTCATCCTCGCGGCGCCCGTGGGATACTTCCTCCTCGGGCTGCCCTGAAGGGGCCGCCCCCCAGACGAGCCGTGGCCGCATCCCCGAATCCCAAGGCATCCAAGGCGCGCAAGCGCGTCGTCCTCCTGGGGGCCACCGGGTCCGTCGGCGGGAGCGCGCTGCGCGTCATCGCCTCCCACCCCGACCGGCTGGAGCTCGCGGGGATCGCGGCCCGCTCCGACTGGCGCAGGCTGGCGGAGATCGCGCGCGAATTCCCGGTGCGCGAGGTCGCGGTCCACGACGAGCGGGCGTGCGCCGAGGCCCGGGACTCCGGGGAGTTTCCTCCGGGGACCCGGTTTCTCGCGGGCGAGGCCGGCCTCGCGGAGCTCGCGGCGCTGCCCGCGTCGGACGTCGTCCTTGTCGCCGTCGTGGGGACCGCGGGGCTCGCGCCGGCCCTCGCCGCGATCGCGGCCGGCAAGGACATCGCCCTCGCCTCCAAGGAGATCCTCGTCCTCGCGGGCAAGTTCGTGATGGAGGAGGCCCGCCGGCACGGCACCCGCCTCCTTCCGGTCGACAGCGAGCACAACGCGGTCTTCCAGTGCATCGAGGGCCATCCCAGCGCCGGGGTCCGGCGGATCGTCCTGACCGCGAGCGGCGGGGCGTTCAGGGACTGGCCCCTGCGCCAGCTGGCCCATGCGACGCCCGCCGACGCCCTGAAGCACCCCAACTGGTCCATGGGGCCCAAGGTGACCGTCGATTCGGCCACGCTGGCGAACAAGGGCCTCGAGCTCATCGAGGCCAAGTGGCTGTTCGGGCTGCGGCCCGAGCAGTGCACCGCGGTCATGCACCCGCAGAGCATCGTCCACTGCCTGGTGGAGTTCAACGACGGCGCCATGCTCGCCCAGCTTTCGCCGTCGTCGATGACGTTCCCGATCCAGCACGCGCTGCTCCATCCGGAGCGCGCCAAGGGCGTCGAGCCCCCGATCGACTTCACGCGGCTGCTCACGCTCGACTTCAGCCCCGTGGACGAGGACCGCTACCCCATGATGAGGCATGCGCGCCAGTCCATGGCGGCCGGGGGCGTCGCCCCGGCCGTTTTCAACGCCGCAAACGAGGTCGCCGTGGAGGCGTTCCTTAAGGGGAAGATTCCATTTCTTGCGATTCCGGCGATCGTCGGCCAGACTCTCGAGCGCATGGACAACTTCGAACCCATGGACCTGGGCGCCGTCCTCGGCGCGGACACCGAGGCCCGCCGCATTGCCACCGCGGGCCTTGGGCTCGCCAAGTAGCCGCCCGGCGGCAAAATAAGGCCCCAAGTGTCCCCGGATCTGCTCCACTCCCTCCTCTCGAACGCCTGGTCGTTCTTCCTGATCGCGCTGTTCTTTGGCGGATCGATCTTCGTCCATGAGCTGGGCCACTACCTTGCCGCCCGCCGGCGCGGGGTCCACGTCGAGAGGTTCTCGATCGGGTTCGGCCCCCCCATCTTCTCCTGGAAGGGCTCCGACGGGACCCAGTACCAGGTCGCATGGGTGCCCCTGGGCGGCTACGTCCTTCTCCCCCAGCTTGCGGACCTGGGCGCGCTCGAGGGCCCGAGCGACACGGACGCGGCAAAGCTCCCCCAGGTCGCCTACGGGACCAAGATGCTCGTGTTCGTGGCCGGGGCCGCGTTCAACGTCCTGTTCGCCTTCGTCCTGGCGTGCGCAATCTGGATCGTGGGCCAGCCCGAGAGCGACGAGACCACGTCGACGCGGGTCGGCTACGTCAGCAGGACGCTCGAGCTGCCCGACGGCTCGAGGGTTGCCAGCCCGGCGGCGGAGGGCGGCCTGCGGGTCGGCGACGTGGTCCTCGCGATAGACGGCCATCCCGTCGCCGACTGGGACGAGCTCAACCAGACCCTCCTCACGAGCTCGGGGCGCGGGCCCAACGGGAGCCCCCGGACGGTGTTCACCGTCCTGCGCTCGGGAGCCAGGCTCGACCTGGTGCTTCACCCCCGCCTTGCCGGGGACGAGGGAAACCGGCGCGTGGGCATCATGGTCGGATACGACCTGAACGTCCACGCGGTCGAGCCCGGATCCGCCGCCGGCCTCGCCGGCCTGCGCCCGGGCGACCGGATTCTCGAGGTCGACGGGGCGCCTGTCATGAACGTCGACGGCTGGGCCGAGGCGCTCGCCGCCAGCCCGTCCGTGCCGGCCAAGGTCGCCGCCATGCGCGACGGAAGGCGGATCGAGATCCTCGTGCCGGCGCGCACCGGAGCGCACACGCTCGGCGGGGTCGAGTTCTCGGTCGGCTACCACCTTTCCCACCCTTCCCCCTTCGCGCAGATCGCCCAGCAGGTGGACCGGACGCTCCTCACCCTGTGGGGCCTGATAAACCCCAACTCGGACGTCGGCCTCTCCAAGGTGTCGGGGCCGGTCGGGATCGTGAGGATCTTCCACGAGGCCGCCGACGCCGGCATCCGCTACGTCCTCATGTTCACGATCCTGGTCAACGTGAACCTTGCGATCTTCAACCTGCTTCCGGTGCCCGTCCTGGACGGCGGCCAGATGCTGTTCGCGACGATCGCGCGCCTGCGCGGCCGCGCGCTGCCGATCAACTTCATCGTGACGGCCCAGAGCATCTTCATCGTGCTCCTGTTCTCGATGGTGATCTACGTGAGCTATTTCGACGTGCGCCGCTGGAGGCGCGACGCCCGCGAGGACCGCGCGCAGGCAGCCGCGGCGCAGGCGGCCGCGGCCCCGGCGGCAGCGCCCTCGCGGCCCTGACCCTCCCGGGAATGGCCTACTGCGCCTCGCGGTTCCAGACCGTCCGCCGCCCGACCCGCGAGGTCCTTGTGGGGTGCGTCGGCGTCGGCGGCTCCAACCCTGTCCGGGTCCAGTCGATGACGACGAGCGACACCCAGGATGTCGCCGCCACGGTCCGCCAGTCCGTCGCCCTGGCCGAGGTCGGGTGCGAGATCGTCCGGGTGACGGCCCCCAACGTTCAGGCGGCCCGCTGCCTGAGGGAGATTCGCTCGGGCCTCACCGCGGCGGGATGGGGCGCCATCCCGCTCGTGGCCGACATCCATTTCCTGCCGCAGGCCGCGATGGAGGCGGTCGAGCACGTCGAGAAGGTGCGGGTGAACCCGGGCAACTACGCGGACAAGAAGCGCTTCGCCGTGCGCGACTACAGCGACGCCGACTACGAGCGGGAGCTGCAGAGGCTCCACGACGCGTTCTCGCCGCTCGTGCGGCGCAGCAGGGAGCTGGGCCGCTCGATGCGGATCGGCACCAACCACGGCTCGCTCAGCGACCGAATCATGAACCGCTACGGGGACACGCCCCTCGGGATGGTGGAGAGCGCGCTCGAGTTCCTCCGGATCGCCGAGTCCCACGGCTACAGGGAGATCATCCTCTCGATGAAGTCCTCGAACCCCAAGGTCATGATCGAGGCCTACAGGCTCCTTGTGGAGCGCATGGGCGCCGAGGACATGCACTATCCCCTCCACCTCGGGGTCACGGAGGCCGGCGACGGCGAGGACGGGCGGATCAAGGGCGCCATCGGGATCGGCTCGCTCCTGTTTGACGGGCTGGGCGACACGATACGCGTCTCGCTGACCGAGGACAGCGTCTACGAGATCCCCGTCGCCCGCGCATTGGCGGACAAGGCGATGAGCCTTTGGGGTGGCACCCGGGCCGGGGGTCCCCCCGGCGACTCGATCGACCCCTACCATTTTGAGCGGCGGGCCACCGCGGCGCTGCGGCTCGGCGCCGCGGACGTGGGGCCGGGCGAGCCTCCCAGGGTCATCGTGCGGGCGGGGGGCGCAGGCCAGGCGGCCGCGGCGCTCGCGGATCTCTCCTCGCCGAGGCTCAGGGAGACGCCCGCCGAGGGCCTCCTTGTCCCGATCGGCTCCGCCGACGACCTCGAACGGCTCCGGGGGGGGCTCGGGGGGGCGCCGATCCCGTCCGGCTTCCTCGTCCTTGAGCTCGCCGCGGGCGTATCGATAGCCGAGGCCGAGCCGGTCCTGGCCTCCCTCGGGAAGGGCACCGGGATCCTCCGGCGTTTCAGCGGCGGCGAGGCGGGCTCCCTCGCCGAGTGGGCCGGCCTTGCGCAAAGGACGGGCGGCGTCCTCGTCGTGGATGCGGCGCCCTCGGCGGTCCGGGGGCTCGGCGAGGCGCTTCGGTCAATCGGCGAAGGGGGCCTCGTCGTCACCTATTCGGGGCCCGCGGCCCCGGACGCCGGCCACTGCGTCGGCGCCTACCGGTTGATCGTCGAGGAGCTGAGGGAGGCGGGTTGCCGCGCCCCTGTCTGGATCCGGAACACGGCGGAGGCGGCGGCGCGCGGCGACAACAGCTTCCTGTCGCGGCTGATCGAGGCCAGCGTGCTCACGGGCAGCCTCCTGTGCGACGGCGTCGGGGACATCGTGAGCATAGAGACCGAGCCGGACCCCTCCCGCGCGGCGCGCCTCGCGTACAACGTCCTGCAGGGCGCGGGCTCGAGGATTTCAAAGGCCGAGTTCGTCGCGTGCCCGAGCTGCGGCAGGACGCTCTTCGACCTCCAGGCGACCACCCAGCGGATCCGCTCCCAGACGGCGCACCTCAAGGGCGTGAAGATCGCGATCATGGGATGCATCGTCAACGGGCCTGGCGAGATGGCGGACGCCGACTTCGGCTACGTCGGGGGCGCGCCGGGCAAGATCAACCTCTACGTCGGCAAGCAGTGCGTTCAGTACAATATCCCGCAGGCCGACGCCGATGCGCGATTAATTGCGCTCATTAAGGAGCATAAAAAATGGGCGGAGCCGGAACCGGCGCACGCGTGATCCGGGCCGCGGATTGTATCAAAAAAGTCCACTCACCGTCACCATTGCGTAACCTGCCCGTAACCTGCATTCAGGCTTAGAAAGCCTGATTCCGGTCGATGTAACAGCGCCGCGATTACGCGTCCAAGGGGGGCTGTTTTTGGAAGTGGACCTTGCGGCTCGGACGCAATGAAAAAAAGCAAAAAAGTTATGCCCACGCCCGCTGTGAACAACTTGTCAGAAAGTTGACCTTGAAATGGTTTTCGGGTTCACAGTTACTCCGCCTTCGTTCAAGCGTTTCAGCCCTCCGGTCGTTCTTTGTCACGTCACGAATGCAGCCCCTCCCGGGCCGCGCAGCGATTCATGCTCCTATCCCCTGGCCACCAATTCTTTACACGATTTTGATGCTTTCCACCCAACTCACTCGGCCAGGACGTAAATTTTGTCGCAGCGGACAGACCCGGGGCAGGCCAGAATGACGTGCCAAGGACCCCCCGGCGGGCCAATGTGAATAAGACCCGACATTCCGCCCATCCATGCCCTCGCTGTCCCTGCCCCATAATCTGTGGGAGACGGTCAAATGTGACTTCAAATCCCTGTTCCCGGAGGATGTCTTCCAGATGTGGTTTGAGCCGGTCGTGTGCCTCGAGACCTCCGAGGACGCGATCACGCTCGGGGTGCCCAATGACTTCGCTGCCATCTGGATCCACGACAACTACCTGGACCTGATCACGCAGCGGCTGCGGCTCACGGCCGGCAGGAGCGTCAGCGTCAACCTCCAGAAGACCGACGGCACCCACAAGGGGGCGCACAGGGCGTCCGAGGCAGCCGCGCCTGCGGCAAAGCCGCGGGTGGCCGCGGGGCGCCGGACATTGCGCGGGGACGAGCGGGGGCCGGCTCCCGGCACCCTCAACATCCGCAACACGTTCGACACGTTTGTCGTCGGCGCGAACAACCAGATGGCGCACGCCGCCGCCCTTGCCGTGGCCCAGGCGCCCGCGCAGGCCTTCAACCCCCTCTTCATCTACGGCGACACGGGTCTCGGCAAGACCCACCTGATGCACGCGATCGGCCATGCGATCCTCCGCAACAACCCCGATGCGCGCATAGCCTACCTTTCGACCGAGAAGTTCACGAACGACTTCATCCAGGCGCTCCAGGAGAACGGGATGGTCAAGTTCCGCCAGCGCTACCGGCACGCCGACGTCATGCTCCTTGACGACGTCCAGTTCCTCGCCGGCAAGGAGCGCATCCAGGAGGAGTTCTTCCACACGTTCAACGACCTGTTCGAGTCGGGAAAGCAGATCGTCCTCTCAAGCGACAGGAGGGCGAGCGAGATACAGAAGCTCGAGGCCCGCCTCGTCTCGAGGTTCGAGTGGGGCCTGCCCGCCGACATCCAGGCGCCGGACCTGGAGACGCGCGTCGCGATCCTGCGGACCAAGGCGGCGACCCTGAAATGCGGGCT